>JANQQA010000055.1 GCA_028285205.1 Bythopirellula sp.
CCCGTCGGTCGGGCTTACATGTTCCTGCATACCTACTAGCGGCAATTACGAGCGGTATGTGCTTGAGAGACTCTGCGCAGTAGACGCGGTATTCGTTGGTGACGTAGAGAGCTCGATGCAAGTGCGTGACCTCGGATTCGAGTACAAGATTTGGCCCAGAGAATCTTTCAAAGGCTACCTAAAAAGTCCCGCATTCGCCCTAACAGAAGCTACAAATATGTGTGGGTACCGTTTCCGCGTCGATGGTCGATACCTGATTTTCGCGAGGAGGTACGAGGATACTGAGTACGTGACCGCTTCAGTGTGTGGACTAACTCAACTGCTGGATACTGAAGGATTGGTTTACGAAGTCCTTTCCGAAAGCAAAGGTGACATTGAACAGATTTGTAGCAAGAAAGCTATTGAGGAGAGACGGCTGGAGCGGCTCCGTGAGAAAGATGTTTCATTCGAGCAGCTGGAGGAGGAAACTCGTCAGCTCCTCGAGTCCGGCGAGTGACCGGTTTCTTGCCGAAGGGCGACACCGGAAAGCACATGCGCAAGATTCCGTCTAACAAGTCGCTGCACTTGCCGTCTGGCTATCTGTCATCATTCTTGCATTCGCAAGTAAGCTAGAACGTTAGACGGAATCTGATAGATTGCGCGAATCAATTGACTGCTATTGACCCTTAGCGGCCATTTAGGCGAACGGGCAGTTTAAGGAATCTAAGCTTCCCGATGAAAAGTGTTTCTTCGGCCATCCTAGTGATTCTGGTGTTGTTAGCCGTATGGTCCGGCACTACCAAGTTACTATTGATGCAACAAGACGTTAACTTCTTCATCAGACTCGGTTTTACACGTTTGATGCTGATGACGTTCGGACTCGCCCAGGTGCTCGGCGGTCTGCTCATGGTATTCGCAAAGACGAGATTTGTTGGAACTGCAGTTATTGCCACCACTTTCTTGGTGACTCTTGTGATGCTTATCGTTGACGGGAATTTGGCGATCGGTATTCTCACAGTAATCGCGATTCTGTTGTTGGGCGTGGTTATGAAGCAAAGCCGGCGTACCAATCCAGAGTAATCCTACGTCGGCTTCTGGCCGAAAGCTGACATTAGAGGGCATCTGCGTGAGATTCCGTCTAACAATGCGCTGTACGGGCCGCCGGGCGGCGCCCGTAAGCCAGAACGTTAGACGGAATTCTGACAGATTGTTCCAATTCACCGCCGCTTTTGACCCAAAGCGGTCAGTAATAATCCGAAGAGTTATCTGCTGAATGGGCTTCTACGACGACGAGGAAACAGCGCTTCAATACATAGCGATGGCTGAGGGCTACGATGGTCGGGAGCTAATTGAGGTGCTCAGGAACCACTTGCAAGACGGGTCTTCAGTCCTTGAGCTTGGCATGGGGCCGGGCGTGGATCTGACCATGCTGGAGAACCACTATCTCGCTACTGGATCAGATATTTCTCAGTACTTCCTCGACCGCTATCGCGATTCCAATGCTGACGCGGATCTGATGTTTCTCGATGCGGTAGAGCTTGAAACCGAAAGAAAATTTGACTGCATCTATTCGAACAAAGTGCTCCACCACTTGGCGAACGACCAACTTGCTTTGTCGCTGCACAGACAAATAGATTGCCTAACTGATGGCGGATTGGTCTTTCATTCATTTTGGCGAGGAGAGGGAGTTGAGGAACATCACGGACTCAAATTCGTCTACCAAAGTGAAGACTCTCTCCGTGAAATATTCGGCGTTAGTTTCGGTAAAGTGGAAGTCGTTTCTTACACCGAAATGGAGAGTGACGATTCGCTGTATGTGGTAGCTCGCGTGTGACTGCTTTTGGCCGAAAGCTGACATTAGAGGGAATCTGCGTGAGATTCCGTCTAACAAGGCGCTGCACGGGCCGCCGGGCGGCGCCTGTAAGCTAGAACCTTAGACCGCGGCAGAAACATGGTCACGCCGTAACCTCCGCTATAATTCCTCCAATAGACTCTCGGCTAGAATTCGTCGAGATGTCTGCTATCGACCCATAGCAGTTCAGCCGCGTCTTGCTGAATGCTACTTGTCTCGACAGAATTGGTGGCAACTATGAATAACACTGGCAAGCTAAATTCGTGGTTAACTTTGGGAGCAAATATTGGCGTGCTGATCGGCCTAATAATTCTGGTTGTAGAACTAGACCAGAACAACGATGCAGTGAGGGCACAGATTCACCAAGCCAGATCAGATAACTTCGAGTCGTTTATGGTCGAACTGGCGGATACGGAATCCTTGCACCCTGCGCTCACGAAGTTCAGGTCTGCGGGAGGAACACGGGATCTCTCGTCGCTTCAAAAACTCGATGCTGATGAGAAGGCAAGAATACGGACCTACTATCAGGGCCGGTTGATGGGTTACGATAATCTACACTTCCAATACAAGAACGGATTTGTTGACGAGGACTTCTACAACGTAAGGGTTGTGAACACGGTAAAGAATTTGACCCCATTGTGGACCGAGTTAGGTCTCCTCCGACTTGGAAGTGAAAATCCCTATGTGTCGACGAGCTTTGCGGAGGAAATTGAGCGTATTGTGTCCGCCGAGTGACGGCTTCTGGCCTTGTCACGGCTCTCGCAAAATGTTGCTACTCTTGTGGCAAAACTGCCCCAGTCGCCTGGCGCCCGTTAGCTAGAACGTTAGGCCGCACAATAAGTAGCGCGAACCCCAGATTCGGGTAGCCCTTCAGGCGATAGAAATCACTGAATTATGCCCAACCAGTTAGCCGCGCAGTTTTTCTTCGCATTGATGTTCGTTTGCGCTTTCTACAGCGATTGCCTTTGGGGATTCTCGTTTGATAGTTTCTAAATCGTCGGCTTCTGACCCATAGCGACCAAGTGATCAACTCATGGAGACTATCTGGTTTGCAGGCTTTTACACGTTTTCTTTGATTCACTGTGGTCTGACGGTATTCGCTTTCTTTAGCATCAATGATGTGACGGGCGGTCTTGCGCGATTTTGGGTCCTTTGTGGGTGGTGGCCGTTGTATTCTCGCGATCAATTCGCGCCAGATTTCCCACTTCTTCTCGGACGCATAACGCTACTCCTTACTCTTGTATTGGGATTTAGGGTGGCCGTTGGCACCTGGTGATACCTGAGACGTGGCCATTCGAAGCGGACTTTGAGACGGGAGGTCATTGAGCAAAATTGGGCGTGCTAGTCGCGAAAGCGGTCATTTGCTCTTCGCACGGTGCGGCCTAACAAGACGCCGCACGGGCCGCCGGTCGGTGCGTGTCACGGTTCTTACGGTTTATTGTTGTTCTTGCGGCAAAAACCACGCCAGTGACCTGGCGCCCGTAAGCTAGGACGTTAGACGGAAATCTTGTAGTTCTTGCCAATCGCTGGTCCGCTCAGATTCAACACCGCCTTTGGGCAACAGCCGGGTCCACGATTGTAAAATTGGAACACCTTCGTTTGCCTCTTCTAGGGAGATACGGGTGACCTTCATAGTCTTGTTCGCTGTTGTGGCCGTCGTCCTCGTTGTTCCAGTAATGATCGGTGCGCGAATGGTGGGAGCTAAAAATACCGGCTTCGGCTCAGCGTTTCTAGCGGTGATTATCTTGGCCTTCTTTTCCTCGGCAATCGATGCTCTTGTAGTCGATGATGTTTTGGCTGTTCTTGCCGCAGTAATATTTGGAACCTTCGTACTAGCGTGGATTCTTGGGACAACGTTTTTTCGAGCTTTGGCGGTAAGCGTGATTGCTACCATTATTCAAGCCGTCGCGATTATCGCGCTTGCTGCAACCGTTGGCATCGGTTCCGCATAAGACGTTGCACTTGCCACCTGGCTTTCTGTCATCATTCTTGCATTCGCAAGAATGTCGCCAGATACTGGTCGCAAGTAACCTAAAACGTTAGACAGAATCTGATGGATTGCGCCAATCTAAATCCGCAATCAACGTACTGGATCCACTCAGGACTCTCCTAATTGAAAGAAGTCCTATTTTCTATAGGCTATCTATTCGCACTGTTCGTAACAGCAGGAGTTCTTCTCTTCTGCTGGGACCGTATCTCTAGCGTACTCTGGAATCGGAGAAACCCACCCGAGAAGCTCGCCGCAGAGTGGAAGGAATACCAAAATCGGATTCAAGCGCCCGATTGGAAGTTTTATGCGAAACACCTTCAGCGCGACGTGCCCGATGCGATTCGGAATCTTTTCGCAAACACAGAGATTGTTCTGTCAGACTGCGCCGAATCATGTGGTGAGCAGACTATCAGCAGATTCGGCGTAATCGATCCAGCGAATCTCGTAGAGTCCAAGGAGTGGATCGGACTAGGTGTCGTCGCGATTGCATACAACGTCTTCGGTGACCCGATCTATCTTCGTCCAGGCAGAAATGAAACGGATGCCGTATATGTAACCTATCACGATGGCGGCGACACGGAGCAGATAGCTGCACATGTTTCCGAGTTTGTGGAGAGTATTCGGCCAAGGACGTAGCCCGCTGATGGGTGGGTCGCTGAGACCAACATTGCAGAGCATCTGTGTAGGATTCCGTCCAACAAAGCGCTGCGCGGGCCGCCGGGCGATCGCTGTCACGGTTCTTGCAGTTTGTTGCTATTCTTGTGGGAAGAACCGCGCCAGTCACCTGGCGCCCGTAAGCTAGAATGTTAGGCGGCACATTGAGTTATGAACATGATCGAGCGTCTAAACGAAACGTCGTTGCCCTGGTTTTCAGTGCTAGTAGGAGCCTCGTTTTCTATCGTTAGCTTCTTGGTCGCGGACAGGTGGTGCGGTTTTCACATGTCCTGCAGCCCAAGTGTTGTTTTGGATTTGATAGTGCCCGGCACGTTTGCACTTATTGGCGGCGTATTTCTAGTTAAGGCAGCTAGAGACCTATTTAGCCTGCTAATGACTTCACCTCCAATCAGCTCGGAGTTCTCGTCGCCCGCCGTGAAGCCCCCCCTGCGATCTATGTTAGATGTTAGAAAAGGCCGTCTAACAAGACGCTGCACTTGCCGCCTGGTTGCCTGTCACCTGACACCCGTAGGCTAGAACGTTAGACGGAATCAGTTTGTAAAGCCAGCGACTTGTCGACATCGGCGTGTCGTTTATGATTTCCTGATTAGCGCCAAGTTCATCCTACCCTGGCGTGTTCGCGACCTTAGCTCTAGACTGCAGCGCATGGCACTGGTGAACACTGACAATCCGACCAACTATCCTTTGTATGCGGTTCGCGTACCGGCGCTCATCTTCGGGCTCCTGCTTGTCGCCTGGCCATTTTTGTGGGTGTTCCTAGTCGCGCTAGCTGCTGACCCTACATCTCTTGGTCTTTCTGAGACGGTCGGAACCTATGTCTATCTGTCTTGGTTGGCCTATCCACTGATTTACGGTGTTTCGTTGTTTTTTAGTATTTGGGCGTATCGCAGAGAGAGTTCCGCTGGAGTCGTGCTGGCTCTTGCGTTGATACCGTTGGTGAGTGGTTATCCATGGGTACTGCTTTTGGTTTTTCCATTCGTTGGGCGTTGATCGACTATCGGAGTGATGTGCAGAGCGAAGTATTATTCTAAGGAACATTGCGCTGGATTCCGCCTAACAAGGCGCTGCACTTGCCGTCTGGCTATCTGCCACCATTCTTGCATTCGCAACAATGCCGCCAGATACTGGTCGCAAGTAAGCTAGAACGTTAGGTAGCGCATTGACAGTGACGCAGGACATTATCGCGAGAGTTCGGGTCCGCGCGTACGACGAGAAGACGAGAACCGACCAAGTAGACGTTTTCTTACCGAAGATTCGAGATCCTCTCTTGGACGCCGAGGTGGATCACTTCGAGGGGCAAACAGGGATCAAACTTCCTGAGCTTATTCGGCGTATCTACTGCGAAATCGGAGATGGGGGCTTCGGCCCGGGCTATGGATTCCTCCCTATGCTGCAACCCGAGAGCAAGTACGATGATTCGGTCCTCAATCTCTATAGCGTGGTTCGTGACAGCACCGTCGAAGAGCCCAATTGGCGTTGGCCTAAGGCGATCATCCCTCTAGTTGACTTTGGCTGCGCTATCAGGGCCTGCGTGGATTGTGAATCCGAGCTGGTGGTGGTTGACGATCCAAACATTTCAGATTCGGGCGGGGTACAGGAATTCCTCGATCAACAAAGCAGCTTGGAAGACTGGCTTGGCAGGTGGTGTGACGGTGAGAGCCTATGGGATCGAATTCACCGTATGACGCCACCTACAAGGCGCTGCACTAACCGTTTGGCTGTCTGTCACCATTCTTGCATTCGCGAGAATACCGCCAGATACTGGTCGCAAGTAAGCTAGAACGTTAGACGGCAGCAAGACATCTGTGCGAGCGACAGTCCGCTGTCCACTCAAAACCGGACATTATGCCAGACTAGTGACCAAAGACCGCGAATGACGCGAAGCAGACGCTCACAACAGAACCCGAGTTCCTGGCTACAGCTCTGTCAACTATTTGATACAGAATTTGGCCTGCCCAATCGAACGGATCGAAAGAGTGTGGCGGTGGGTTCGCTTTGTCTTAGCAGAGGACAATGGTGGCACGTTCGCGTATATGCGGGAGAAGATGGTCTAGTTGCCGTTCGATTTTTGTGGCCATTCATGGTCCGTCGGACGTTGGTCTCAATGGCTTGGCGCGACATTGAATCGGTTACAGAATTCTCCTCTGGAATTCGGAAATACGAGATAGCTCAAGATCAGTCGAACAGCTTCCTTACGTTTCGAGGCGCATCGTTTCCACCTATGATGATTCCGTGGTGCGACAAGTTCAGCGGACTGATACCAGCAACAGTTCAATATGAAGATCGGAAATCCGTGCACTGGCACCAAGGGGTGCAAGAGTATCTTGAATGATTTTGGGCGGCCGCTTATGGCCAAGAGCGGCCCTTCAGAGTTGACGAATTGAGGCGGGATGAATGACCGCAATCGGGAAAAGCGGACGGCTGCACGGGCCGCCGGACGGTGTCCGTCACGGTTCTTGCAGTTTGTTGCTATTCTTGTGGCAAGACCCACGCCAGTCACCTGGCGCCCGTAAGCTAGAACGTTAGCATGCATTCAGGATTTCGAAAGGCGTTCCCGATGTTGCCAATGGCGGCAGGTTTTCTTCTTCACCTCAACATCGTATTCATCCAGGGATCGGGGCCGATCAACGTCATCATTCTGACGCTCGTCGGTGTTTCCATTCTTCCGTACGCGGTGTGCGCAGTACTGCTCTTCCGGTTTAGGCGAGATTTCGAAGCGTTTTTCGGATCACTTTTCCCACTGATGCTGGACATAGGTGTCTACTACTCAGTATATGTCGATCCGAGTCACACGCACGCGGCGCTGCTATACACAGTAGCGTGGAAGGGGAGCTTGTTCGCTTTGTTTCCCGCGGGGCTAATCGTCGGGTGGCTAGCATCGAGATTCGTCGGTTGGCGTAGGACAAATGCAAGCTAACAAGGCGCTGCACTGGCCGCCGGACGTATCTGTCACGGGCCTTGCATCTTATCGTTCATTCTTGCTTTGGCAGGGCCCGCGCCAGATACTGCGCCAGTGAGATAGAGCAATAGACGGAATCTGATAGATTGTCCCGATCAATTGTCCGCTGTTGACCCAAAGCGGACGCATAAAGGAAGCTAGTTTATGAATCAACAGTACGTTCACGGATACGAGCCAACAGAGGCCGTTCGCTTACAAGATCAGGCCCGCACCCTTGTTGAGCTTCTCCATTCAGACACCCACTATCCGAAGGGTAGCGTCGTTCTCGAAGCGGGCTGTGGTGTCGGAGCACAAACCGTGACACTCGCGAAGAGCAGCCCTGACGCAAAAATAGTCTCGATTGATATTTCGGCAGAGTCCATCGCACAGGCGGAGAAGAATGTGCAGGCAGAGGGCATTACTAACGTAGACTTTCAAAGGGCCAACATCTTTTCTTTGCCGTTTGAGCCCGAGACTTTCGATCACGTTTTCCTCTGCTTCGTTCTTGAGCACCTTTCGAACCCGGTTGATGCCCTGATTAGCCTTAGGTCTGTTTTGAAACCAGGTGGCACTATTACGGTTGTTGAAGGCGATCACGGGTCAACCTATTTCTATCCCGAAAGTACTGCGGCTGATGCAGCGATCGATTGCCAGGTCGAATTACAGCGCAGAGCTGGCGGTGACGCCCATATTGGTAGGCAGCTGTATCCACTAATTGCTCAATCTGGTTACGCCCCGGTGCGGGTATCTCCGCGGATGGTATACGTTGACGCCAGCAAACCGCACCTTGTTGAGGGCTTCACGAAAAGAACGTTCACAGCAATGATTGAGGGCATTCGGGAATCAGCGCTTGAAGCCGGCATCATTGATTCAGCGTCGTTCGACGAAGGAATTCGAGCCCTTTACAGAACGGCCGAAACGGACGGCACCTTTGCCTACACTTTCTTTAAGGCAGTCGGACAAAAGTCTCTGTCGGCCTGACAGGACCGACCGCTTCTAGCCGAAAGCTGACATTGGAGGGCATCTTCGTGGGATTCCGCCTAACGAGTCGCTGCACGGGCCGCCGGGCGGTGCCTGTCACTGTTCGTGCTACTGTTGCTATTCTTGCGGTAAGAACCGCGCAGTCACCTGGCGCCCGTAAGCTAGGACGTTAGGCAGCTTGTCCGAGCAAATGATTACGAATAGAATCGCGCGACTATCAACACCCAACACCCCTAGGGGATCGGCTACCTAGGGGGAATCAATAGCCGGGGTATGTGTATATATGTCAAATCTGCAACAAAGCGATCCCACCTAGAACCCCACAGCAAGATGTTCCCTCCAAAACTCGCAAGAAGCGATACCCTCCACGACCACACGCCAATCAGCTTCTCGATCCGAAGAGGCCGGGTCAAAGAAAAAAGATAACTAGGGACGATCCGGGCGGCGCCGGTCTCGAGTTTGTGCACGTGCTAAGGGTTTGTCCGTCATGCGCCAAGTCGACAGTGCCACCGGAGTTTGACTAATAAGGTTCGGCGCAGCGACAGAAGCTGTCTAACAAGTCGCTGCACTTGCTGTCTGGCTACGTGTCACCATTCTTGCATTCGCAAGAATGCCGCCAGATACTGGCCACAAGTAAGCTAGAGCGTTGGACGAAATTTTTTGAACGTCAGGCGCGATCCGGCATATCCTGCCAATAGCTGTTGGCCTGTTGCCCAATACCGGTCATTCCGAAAAATCAGACTTTTGCTGTGACAAAATCGGAGATCATGTACATCGAACCAAAGGGTGGCGTCGCTTCCCTTGATGCGAATATTGGACGTGTGCGTTTTTCCAAGAGTGGCAGACCGTTGGAGTACGACGGCCGCAAGTTTCGATCTCTCAAGGGCGCAGGATTCAAAGCGAACTACTTCGATGTGAAAAGCGGCAAGCAGTATTGGATTTCGCGTTGCCGGAAGGACGGGAACGATGGTTTGTATCGAACGACGATTCACTTCGATGCCGATGTTAGGAAGGAGTATTGGGAGTCCGTTAGAGATATGCCCGAACGACGCGGGCAGGCGTCATTCGTGAGCACTGGCAAGCATAAACCGAACGGCCAAGAACCTAAGAATTGGCGGGACAACAAGTAGTGACGGCCGCTTCGACGGTCTTTGAAATCTGGCGTACAAGTACGACCTGAACCGGCTTACCCAAAAAGGCCCTGTGTGATGTCGATCCCACTCAGACTGAATCTGGCTTGGAGTCTGCTAATGTTTGTAGCATTCGGCGCTCTTGCAGTCGGCGGCTATACGCATTCGAGAGGTGTTTTTATTCTGGCATCGATGGCGTATGTCTATATCGCAGTGTCCGCCCTACGAATGAATCGCTGGATGATTGGCATCAGCGTATTTATCGCCGCCGTCGCAGCAGTGTATTCGGCTCCAACAGTCATCACAAATACGTGGCTGTTTCTCACAGGTCACGAATTGTTCGTCGATTCCCCTTCCACGATACTGGTTATTGCTCTCGACGCTGCGATATTCGCATTACCTGCGACTATTCTGTCAATACTATATCTTCTGAATTCTCGGTCCCTTGCCCGCGTCTTCCGGATTGAGCCCCGTGATGGTTAGTGCCTCGTCGAGGTCAAACAACCGCTCTACGCTATGCAGATGCGGCCTAACCAATCGCTGCACAGGCCACGACGCACCTGTCACACGCTTTGCGGTTGGAGGCAACGACAGCGCCAGGCGGGCCGTTGCCAGTAAGCTAGAAAGTTAGCAGCTATGCACGTCTTTCTTCTCACTCATACTCATGTTCTTCCGACAGGCGACCAGGATGAAAAGCTCATCGGAATCTACTCGTCAGAGCCTAATGCGCGTGCTGCAATCGACCGGTTGTCCGCCGAACCAGGGTTTGCGGGTTCTATCGACGGATTCCAGGTAGACACCTATGAGGTTGATCAAGATCATTGGGTTGACGGGTTTGGGGCCGAGCCAAGCTCAGGCTGGACTGTGGTCCGCCAAGACGACAACGGCAATGAAGTCGAAATGGCTACCGGACTGACCGAAGAGTCTGCTAAGAAGATGGTCGAGGAGTTTACGTCCCGTGGCCACAAGCAGATTTACTGGGCAAAAGACTCACGAAACTCAGCAGCCTGATAATGCGCTGAACTGACCGCCCGGGCGCATCCATCACACTTCGCGCAATGTTATGATTTACGGCCTCGCACGAAGTACGCCAACTGCTGGCGCCAGTGAGCCAACGCTAGACAACTCAATAGCTTCATCGTGGACCGAATCGAGCTCACGTATTCCAAGCCGCTAATCGCGCGGACCATCCGGGCGTATTGGGTCCAACAGGTCGGTTGGCTACTGCCAGCGGTGACTCTAGGAATGGCGCCCCTTGCGGTGCATCTGCTTCTCTCTGGGGACCGCTCCTGGCTTCTCGGCGTGGTGTCAGTAGCTGTCTTACTAAGCATAGCAATGATGATTGCGATCTACGTCGTGCAACTTCGGCGTTCGATTGCCAAATTCAACGCTATGGGGGAGCCGCGTGCGGTCTTGACGATAGGAGGCGATTTTCTTCGAATTGAGTCGAGTGCCGGGGCTTCGGAGATTCCTTGGAAATCGATAACCAAAGCTCGTCGATATGACGAGTTCTGGCTCTTGTATCTGGACAGTGCAGTATTCATTACAGTCCCGACGGTAGGACTCACTGAACGTGAATTGGAATCCATATCCGATAGAATCTCGGATTCGGGAGCAAGAGTTGCCTAACAAGCCACGAGACGCAATGAGATTGCAGCACCTCGTAATTCTCAGCTTTTCGTTAAGTCTGATCGCACAGGCGAACGATAGCATCGATTTGGAGATGTCGGCCAAGATTATGGCCGAGACCCATCTCGAGAAGACTGGTGAAAAAATGCGGAGTGGTCTGGATGCCTTGGGTCACACTCCAGAGGAAGTCGAACGGATTCTTGGACGGTACTTTCAGCAGGTGGCGCACTGCACTATTGACGCACTCGTTGCTCAGACTACCGCCGAATCTCTCCCGTTGGAGCCATACCTAAGGTTCTTTGAAAAGGGACGGGGCGGCCCAGATGAACTCGAGTTGCTTACAGCCATCGATTTTCAAGCATTGAAAGAAAGAATAAATCCATGCACAGCGGCAGCGTATCACCAGACGGGCCTTCAAAACTGAGCCTCGTGCCGGCTAACAAGGCGCTGCACTGACCGCCCGAAGGTTGGCTCGCCCGATACCAATGGGATGACTCCAACGACATTGAGAAGTTGTACGAATGAATCAGCGAACCATGCACCTGCGGCACATTGACCCGGATGACGGAGCGGAAGTTCACCGGTTGCTGTGTGTACCGGAGGTTTATGAGTATTTGGCCGATGGAGTGGAGCCCTCGCCATCCATCACATCGGACTGGATTAGCGCTGCGGCCAATGATTCAGTCCCATATGGAGGCGGCTTATGGGCCCTGACGCGCCCGAACGAGCGCCAGATTCTCGGTTTGGTGAGGCTTGCCGATGATGGGAAGGGCGAATTGGAATTGACCTATCTTCTCCATCCAAGTGTCTGGGGTTTTGGCTACGCGACCCGGATGGCGCACACTGCAATGGATCATGGGTTCGGAACCGGGTTGGTGTCAGCCATTTGGGCCGGTGCAGATGAGCCAAATACGGCCTCTATCTCGGTTATGAAAAGACTCGGTATGAATTTTCGCCGCAAAGTAGAATATCCAGCCGGCGTTGGAGTGGAGTACGTGATGGAGTCCACGGCATTCGACAGCAGTCGAATCGAGCTTCTGTCAATAGTTTGACCAATCGGTTTGGCCGAAAGCCGACATTGCAGACCGTATGCGCAGGATTTCGTCTAACAAGGCGCTGCACGGGCTGCCCGCAGGACCAAAAACGTCAGAAGAATCCAGGACTTTCAATTCGATTAGCTATCAATCAGTTCTGGGGGGTCGCCCCCTATCAGCTCGAAGGACAATCCGCGAATGTCACCGTTAGAAGCAATAGAACAACGGCTAGCTGTTGCGCTAACCGCGTTGGACAGCGCTGCTGGACTAGTACGAGAAGCGCAGGAACTGGATGACTCTGCAAACCTCCGGTACCTTGGAACTGCCATTAATGCCGCTTGGGAACTGAGAGAGACGATTCAAAAGATTCGGCCAGACCTGAAGCATCAAATGGTCGTAGAACGGGACGATGATCCAGACCGTTTCGAGCGACTAGGTCAGATAGCACACTCTGCATACGAAGCGGAAACGTCGGGGGACCTAGCGCTCGCTGCACAGGGTCTCCGAGAGTTACTGCAGCAATCGACACGCGGGCATTACGCACTGATTGCGGAGGCCGGATTGTTTCGAACTCAAGCGAAAGCAGGAGATTAGTTGTCTTCGTTACGATCTGCCCTGGAACGCATCTGCGTCCTTCTGACCCATTACGGACATAAGGAATCCCAGAGATCAGCTACGAATTACAACTTGTTTTGGGCATTGCCGGCTTGCTCAGTTTGGTCGCGCTTTACATCTTTTTTTCATACTACTATTACGTCGAAATGCGTCCCGACGTAATTGTCGCGGGATTCGCGTTGTTCGGACTCGCTTGCTGGCTGCTCTTCTATTCCTTTGACGATTATGTCCCGCGATGGACCATGCGCTCGGTCGCTGGTCTGCTAATGCTTTTGGCAGTTCTTCCATTTTGGCGAGCGCATCGCGAGAAATCTTCCGGGAAGCGCAGAAGGACAATGGCTGACAAGCTCTTTTATTACTTCATGTTCGTGGCCTTAATCTTCGCTGCAATTCGTCAATTGTCGACAATCTGAGGGGCGTCCGCTAACGGCGGAAAGCTGACGTAGGACGGTATCTGCGCAAGATTCCGTCTGACAAGGGGCTGCACGCCCCCCCCCCGGACGGTGCCTGTCACGGTTCTTGCAGTTTGTTGCTATTCTTGGGCAAGAACCGCGCCAGTCACCTGGCGCCCGTAAGCTATTACGTTAGACGAAACCTGAAACCAACTATCTCGTCGGGAGCAACTATCGTGGAAAAGCCTGTGATGATAGGTGCGAAGTTTGGCTTAGGATTCGTCGTCGTGTTCGTGCTCGTCGGGTTCGCGTTCGACTACGCGAGATTGTCACTACTCGACTCTTTGTATCCTGAGTTGTCATTTGGGGAGCCACAGATAATTCGTAGCGAGCCAGTCGTCCGGGGCGGTGTTTTCGTAGTCCTGGCAACAGTCAAGAACACTGGTGACGTCGGGATCACATTCGATGCAGAAGCCACCATTCTGGGTTCAGAAGGAGATTTTCTGGATACCTGCCATACAGAGCGATCCTTCGACCTGGCGCCTTCGGCCGAGCTGAGCTTCGTAGCTACCTGCGCGATTGGTCCGGTCGACGACTCAGGCTCATCCATTCAGGTCGCGAATGCAACGCTACAGTTCTACTAACTTTCAGAACCCGTCGTTCAGAAACCAGATACCGGAGGGCAGCTGCGTGGGATTCCGTTTAGCAAGGCGCTGCACGGGCCGCCGAGCGGTGCCTGTCAGGGTTCTTGCAGTTTACTGCTGTTCTTGTAGCAACAACCGCGCCAATCACCTGGTGCTGTAAACTAGAACGTTCAGTCGTACCGGAGATTTTGCATGGGAATGGTCCTCGCGCTGCATACGATCAGCGATGCGAATATCGACAGAGTCTTGGCCGACCCGCCTCTCATCGCAAAGGTAGTTGCGCCCGACGACCCCGAGTTCTACCAAAGCCTCCGGCCCAAGCTAAAGAAGGGGTTTGTTGCGAAACTGATTGGCCGCCCATCTGCTGAAGAATCGCTACCGCCGGAAGACTTGGTCTTTATGGATGACGAAGGTAAAGATACGGATCTCGACAAGTCTTGGCATGGAATTCACTATCTACTTACAGGATCAGACTGGGAAGGTGATCCACCGCTGAACTTTCTTGTGTGCGGCGGTACTGTGGTTGGCGACATCGAGGTCGGCTACGGGCCAGCGCGCGTGGTTCGCAGTTCTGAGGTTGAGAAGATATTTTCGGCACTAAACGAGCTGGAAACGGAGACGCTAAGGGCAAGATTCAATCCGGAAGAGATGTCTAAGCTAGAAATCTATCCGCAGATTTGGGATCGAGATCCGAAAGAGGACGACGTTCTTGGCTACTGCGTTGAGTATTTTGAAGAGCTCAGAGAGTTTCTCTCCGACGCTGTAGGTAAGCGCCTCGGCATCGTCCTTTACATCGGATAGACATGCCCAACAAGCCGCCACATGGGCCGCCGGGAGGTGCCGATCATGGTCTTGACGTATTTGCTGTTCTTTATGGCAGTAACCGCCCCAGAACGTTAGGCAGCACATCAACTATTTCTATCCCGGAAGAGGAAGATCAAGAGCTCTACTTCTCGCCATATGAGGAGATGTTCCTCGATCGATGCCAGGAGATTTTGAGCCTTGCAGGGCTTTCCACCCACGCCTTGAAGGCGATGGAGGATCCGCACGACTAGGAGAGGTTCTGAACTACGACGCCGATTGCGTTGAAGAGATGCGCAGAATCGAAGACGCGACAAGGACCGAAGTCGAATCTGGTTTTCCACTATTGCATAGCGCCGCCACTGTTCTGATATGTGGCACGCACCAAGCGGGGTCTGCAGATCAAAGATTCGTCAATTATGCTTGGCCATAGCGTTGGTGACGTCGTCACCGTCACTTCACTTCGAAGGCATTTTTGACTACGTGAAAGCAGCAAGCGAGTATGTTACCGCGCCAGGCAACCGCCCGCTGTTGACCCATAGCGGACATCGGTGACCCACCACCAGTCCGCTACGCGGCTACTATACTTAGGTCACTGACAACACCGATAGGGCCAAACCCGCCGAAAGACGGGTACGGAACGCCACGGGTCCTCGTTTGCACCGAGACGCCCTCCCAACGACGCCACGAAGGACCCTAGGACGGCTGGGCGCCTCTTACCACAGTATCAGGGCTGTGCGGCATCCAGGCGCCCATACAACTATTGGAGTATCCACGACGAGGTGTCGACATGATCAAGAAAGCCATAACAATATTCACAGCACTGATACTCGCGCTGATGGTCACTTCCTGCACGAAAATTGAGCGGCAGGTTCGCCCCGGTGAACCGATCGACTTCACACAAACCATGGACGGTATTCCGCTGCAATACGGAAGGCTGGTGTCCGCGACATCGGACAGCCCGTACGTCACTATCCTGTGGTTCGAGCAAGACGATCAGACGATTGTCGGAGTCAGAGCAATCCCGTCCCGCGGCGCGGTCAGCAGGGAAGTAGTGCGGATCGAACGCAACTAGTCTTCCTGCTGGAAAATCGTCTATCAAATCATTAGGAGAAACCCATGAATATGACAGTGATTTCTCATCTATTTGCCCGCGTGTTTTTCTTTCTAGCTTTGGGCATGCTCAGCGTCGCGATTATCGAGACGCTGCTCAATTTCTTGGACTACACTATATTGAGCGGCGTATACAGTGCCGGACGGCTGATTGAGCTGTCGGCTGCCCTGCTGATCTTCGTAATCGCAATTTTGTTGCGGCAGATTCGCGACGGAGTGTCTACTCAGAGCGGTTCGTGAACCACGATTTTCGTCTCTGGGCGGCAGTTTTTGGTCCAAAGCGACGCTAAGCACATCCCGGTATTGACGCCGTTATCGGCGCACAAGGCTTGGCTAATTGTGACGAAGGGAAATCAATCGGACGCCAAGGGTCAATAGACGCGTCCTCATTGCGCACAATCCGAAACACAAAAACGCTACAACCAAGGAGGATGCACCATGCCTACAACCATACCGTACGTGTCTCCTGATTTTTCTAAAACCGTGTTCGCCGCTCCCGAAACTCGTTACAGCTTCCATCAGCCGTCGCACGTATTCAGCGGCCAAAATACCCAGTTTATGGCGCCAGATGTCGATGAAGGCACTTGCTTCATCGTGGCCAGATTCAATTACGCCGGCGAGTTAGAGCACGGCTCGATCAAAGTCGTCGGCGGCATTCCAAGCAAAGGCGTTCCCGTAGGCAGCGTTTTGCTACAGGGTTCAATCGTAAACGTCGATAGTATTGACCCTAATGGTGATGGCAACTTTTTCAGACTGAATTTCTTTTTCAGAATCGATGAGGACCATCCTTCGCTGCAGTACGATTCACATTTCGGCGTATGGAATGCTTTTGTGATTATTCCGGGCTGGCCGGAACATTTCTATAGGTACCTGTTTAGAAGGAGCTGGGGGCCGAACAATGCACCGCTTAATTCGTATATCGGCCAAGTGAGCAACATCGTTTGACGAATGGTCAATTGGCACCCGGACGATGCACGTAGTACCGATGCTCTCGCTAATAGCACCCACAGTCGAGTACGAGGAGAGCTATCGAAGCTATATCGATGAGTTGGGCAGCGCGGAACGATATCCCTTCACCCTCGATCTCGAGTTTGACGATTTCCCGGCTCTTGTCGCTAGGCTAAGCAACTTCTCCTTGGGCATTGAGCTTCCCGATGGCGCGGTACCTAACACGACCTTTTGGCTGGTGGAAGATGGTGAGATAGTCGGGGTGTCGAGCCTACGACATCACCTGACGGACCGACTCAGACTGCTAGGTGGACACATTGGATTTGGCGTTAGACCCTCCGCCCAGGGTCGCGGAGTTGCAAAGGAACTGCTCAAACAAACCCTCACCCAAGCCGGTCACCTCGGTATGTCCGAGATACTAGTAATCTGCCTCAAGGAGAACACCGCGTCGTCCCGAGTGATTGAGGCGAACGGAGGGAAATTAGAGTCCGAATACTCGGTACCTGAATACGACGGGCTACTGCAGCGATACGCGATTCCAATCAACAAGATGGCTCCGTAGGGGAGTGTCTGCCACCACCCGATTCTTCAGAAAAGCAAACGACTGCTTTTTGAGGGAGAGTGGACATTGGAGGCGTCTGCGCAGGATTCCGTCGAAAGGGGCGCTGGACAGGCCGCCAGGCGGTGCCTGTCAGCATTTTTGTGGCAGGACCCGCGCCAGTCACCTGACGCCCGTAAGCTAGACCGTTAGACGGAATCTGTTAGATTGTGCCCAATCAACCTTCCGCAATTGACCTTCGGTGATGGCAATCCTTAGTGTCACAGGATTGATCGAGTACCTTAAGTCGGCTTTTGGCGATCCGCTATTCACGAGGATCGTGATAGGCATCTGGGGGCTGCCATTTCTGGCAATCCTTGTTTTCAGCGCATTCCATTTCGGTGAGCTGAGTCCTGACCATTGGCTTATCGCATTTCCGATCGCCGTCGGTGCTCTCGGCATGTTTCTTCTTTATACGGCGATACTCGCCGACGACAAGACAGTTGAGAAACGAACAGAGTTCTTGAGCGAAGGCGGTGAACTACTTGGAGTGTTTCTGGTCATCGTGGTTGTTATTCTGGCCATTCCGATCTGGGAGCTTCTTAAGCTCCTGCGAAGCGAGAACTGATGAAAACGGAGGTCCGCTTTTGGGCGAAAGCTGGCATCAGAGGGCGTCTGCGTGGGCTTCCGTCTAACAGACGTACTGCACAGCCGGACGATGTCTGTCACGCCTCTTGCACTATTATCGGGGCCTAGCAAGAGGCACGCCAGTCACTGGCGCCCGTAAGCTAGAACGTTAGACGCCTCAATGGGCGAAGATCGCGAATTAGAGAAATCCTCTGAGTCGAACCCTCACGATCTCACGCGGCAGATTGTCGGGCTAATACTGTGGATTGGTCCGATAGCCTTTCTCGCGGGCGGACTCGTAGGGGTCGCGATCGGTTATGTGCTTGGCGGTCTGACTTTCGCAGATGCGTGGACCGCCGGCATTTACAAGCGCGAGACCAAGAGTTCGTTCCTAAACATCTCCCCAATGGCATGGGGGGTCGTGGTCTCAATGCTGCTAATAGTCGGTTTTCCAGTGTACGTTCTCAACCGAAACAAGCTGAAAACGCTTCCTGGAAACACGGCTTTGTTCGGTTCTGTGGTGCTAGTCGGTTCTATCTTGCTCGTGTTATCCCTGGCTTCGATTTACTCGATAGTCACCGCCGCTGCAAGAGACGTATAGCGCTTCACTTGCCATCTGACTATCTGTCATCATTCTTGCATTCACAAGAATACCGCCAGATACTGGTCGCAAGTACGCTAGACAGTTCTGAAACGTGGTCGCGAAATACGACGACATTGGCAAGACCTATACCGCCACGCGACGGCCCGATCCGAGGATTCGAGAGCTGCTCATCCGTCGCATTGGAGCATCGGCGCGCGTGCTGAACATCGGTGCTGGGACGGGGTCTTACGAACCTCCTGATCGTTACGTCGTTGCGGTAGATCCATCTCAGACCATGTTGAATCAGCGTTCTCCTGATTCCGCTCCCGCTGTTCGAGCCGTTGCGGAGCACCTGCCGTTTCCTTCCTCATCCTTCGACCTGTCTCTTGCTATTCTGTCGATACACCACTGGGACAATTGGCGTCGCGGCGTGTCTGAGGCGCTGCGGGTCTCCGGCGGGCGATTCATGACATTGACCTGGGTCGGTTTCCCTAACGGATTCTGGCTCACGGACTATTTTCCAGACATCGAGCCGCTTGACGCACCGCTGTTTCCGCGCCTTGACGATCTTGAGCGGGAGTTGGGTCCTATAGAGGTCGATCCAGTGTCTATTCCGCATGACTGTACCGACGGGTTTCTTTGTGCGTATTGGCGCCGACCCTCGGCCTATCTCCAATCCTCCGTAAGAGCTGGAATGTCCACGTTCTCGAAGATTGCAGACCCTGGGCCCCAATTGCAGCGCCTACGTGACGATCTGTCTTCCGGGATCTGGGCTGAGAAATACGGGTGGCTCTTAAACAACGATTCCTATGATTACGGCTATCGCATTGTCAGCTGCGGAGCATGAGCTGTACAACAAGGCCCTGCACGGGTCGCCGCGCGGCGCCGGTCACGGTTCTTGCAGCACGCTGCTACTCTTGTGGCAAGAACAGCGCCAGCCACCTGGTGCCCGCAAGCTAGAACGTCAGAAGGAATCTGTTACATTGTTCCAATCGATTGCCTGCTTTCGACCCAGAGTGGTCGTTCACTTTCGTGGCGGTTTGGACAAGTGACGCAAGGAGAAGCGGAATGAAATTCGTCATGATCTACGGAGCATCAGGTGTCGGAAAAGAAAGTGTCGGTCGCGAGCTGGCCAGGCGAAATGGCTGGCACCTGTTTCCACAGCATCTAGCATTCGATGTCGCCTGTGCAGTTGTCGGCTTCGGAAACGCTGGTTTTGAAAAGTACCAACGCAAGGTCTGCTTGGATGCGTTCCGTACGCTGGCAGAGGATGGGGCCTCAGGGATTGTATTTACGTTCTGCTATGTGCGCTCTGCAAGCGATTTTTTCGTCGAAGGTCTTTGTGAGTTTCTCGATGAATTCGGCATAACTGCGGAATTCGTGCACTTGACTTGCGATTACGGTGAACATGTTCAAAGGGTTACTAGTCCGAACAGATTGAATACGAACAAGATTCAATCGAAGGCGTATCTCGACAACTACCTGGATAGATTTGACTTTTCGACTTTGCCAGGCATGGAGTCGTTTCATCTGGATAGTTCGCGCTTAACTATCGCAACTTCAGCACGACAGATCGAAAATCACCTGCACAGGGCAGCCTAGTCAATCTCTGAGCTTTCGGCGCGTAACAACCCGTGCCCGCAAGCTAGAACGTTAGGCGGCACAGCGACATGGACGACAATTTGTACCAACTGGTTACTATCGATCGTTTCTTCCATCCGACGAATGCCCATATCGCTGCGGGACGACTTGAGTCCGAAGGGATACCCGTTCACCTCTTGGGCATAAACCACGCTTCCGCTAACTGGCTGATATCAAACGCCTTGGGCGGCATACGATTACAGGTTCCCCGTCGGTTTGAGGAAGAGGCTAGAGCGCTCCTGTCGAGCGGAGAATCGCTTGAGGAATCGAAGGAAGACTCAGAACGATGCCCGAAGTGCGGGTCGCCCCACTCCACCGCCTGCTCAACCGCCTGGAAGGCTTCGTTTCTGGCGGTTCATCTGTTGAGCATTCCTTTACCTTGGGGCAAAGATAAACGGCAGTGCGAGGAATGCGGACACAGTTGGGTGCAACGTGCCACCTAGCGAGGCGCCGCACGGGCGGTGCCTGTCACGGTTCTTGCAGTATGTTGCGTTTCTTGCGGCAAGAACCGCACCAGTCATCTGGCGCCTGTAAGCTAGAACGAAGGTAACAGCTGCAACGCAGGATCAGTCCTAGAGCGTAAAGTCCGCATGGCTATCAGCGCGGATTACGATTTTTCCTGAGTCGTTCCTTACGATCTTGCCGCCGAACCAGATATCCGATGTCGCGATTCCAGGCTCGGTATGAAACGCGAACTCAGTTCCTATGGCGCTTTCGAGAGAGAATCCACTCTCGCGGAGACCGCTGATGGTCGACGGCTCATTCGCATCGAAGTCTGTGTCATTCAGGCGGCTCGCCCACTCGCAGTAGATGACTGGGCCTTCGGGAGGCATCGACCTAAGCATCCTCCGTTCGTAGAGATCCAGACCAAGCCACAGTACGCCCGATGCGCCGAGAATCGTCCAGAGGAACACCGAATCAACGTACACAGCAAGAGTAACCAGCGCGATCGCCGGTACTATTCGACGAACATCCAGAAACGGGGGCGGGTCGTCCTTCATGATAACTGTACCTAACCACCATTGGCTCGGAACTTCAATTGGAAGGATTGGCCGGGAAAAGCGGTGAAAATTCCACTCTGAACCGCCTGACAAGGCACTGCACGGGGCCGCCGGGCGGCGCCTGTCACGGTTCTCGCAGTATGCTGCTATTCTTGAGAGCACGATCGAGTATCCACGAATGATTCGGCAGCTAAGGATGCGCACCGCGTCGGAATACGCACTTTTGATGGCAATCGTTGTTGGCGTAGTGTTCGCTCTATGGATGGCGACAGTCCTGCCTCACGGCGAGCTTTGGGTTGTCACGCTTGTGTCAAGCGTGTTCGCCTACAAAGCATGCACGAAACTCGGTTGGTTGGCGCTAGTATTGATTCCTTTCTTTCCGTTCTTGTTATTCGTGGTCGAGCTGGATCGTCAGGAAAGTGAAAGGTATCCGTTTGGCATCGCCATCGCTACGTGGTCTGTCTTTGCTTTCGCTGCAGCTGTGGGAGCTTGGCGCTGGTGGAAGCGATTGCGCGATGCAGCGGCAGACACCTAATGACTCAAAACACCGAAGACAGACAACGGGGAATACATGCGAACAACTCCGCCTAACAATGCGCCTTGTCCGAAGGAACGCCTATCACGACGTTGCAACGTGCCAACGGCAGCGCCAGGCGCGTCGTTGCAAGTAAGCTAGAACGTTAGGCGCCAAATGATCCAAAAGACGTTTCGAGAGTATTCTTTCGCTATTCTACTGACGGCGCACTCTGTCGTGATACTCTCTTCATGTACCTCTAGCGAGGATGCATCAGCCTATGATCCGACAATGTGGTTTCGCGTTGGAAAATGCATCGGACAAGCCAAGTCTAACGGGCATGATCTGTGTCTAGAGTTTTTCTTGGAACGCCTCGATGACACTGAAGACCTGGTGCCGATTGCGAACCTCGATCGGACACTGGACGATCTATCCAAAGAAGCCTCAATCGGCTTGTGCGGATCAGAAGAAGTCGACAATCAGGTATTTATCTACATTCTCGATAGAACCCGATCCGATGGCCTGTTCGATTCAGTGTTTCTCGGCCCAGCGCCATGTACTGATACCCTGCCGCAGGACGAGGCCTAACATGACGCTGCACTTACCGCCATGTACTGTTCACAACGTAGTTAGAACGCTGTAAATCACATCGAGAATGACACGGCACTCCGTATATTCAGCCTTTATTGCCACTCTAGTGTTAGGCATTTCTTTCGCCGACGGAACTGATGGCTTTGATGCTCAGAGAATTGCCGACGGCTACTCGGCTGCGGCGAACAGCAAGGACCTGGAAGCGGTGTTGTCGTATTGGTCCGACGATGCGGAGCTGGTGTTTTTGCCCGGTGGGGACGGCCAGACGATTTCTGGTCATGCCGGTCTCCGACATTTCTACGAGGAAGTGTTCTCGTCCGATCATCACGAAACGATGACAATCACCGTCACAGATGTGGAGGTGGAAGGCGATCTGATTCGCGAGTGGGGCGCTTACGAGATCGGCTCGGAAGTGCGGGGCTGCTACGTAATCGTTCGTCGCAGGAGCGACGGATGGAAGGTATACCGAGAGTGGCTGGTTGAGCCGTGCGGAGAGTGACGCATGGCAAAACGCTGCACGGCCAACGCGGGGACAAACATGGTCGGTCAAACACAACGTAGGCATTCCGCGCCACAGGGTGGCGCATCAAGAAATGATCGTGGATTGGTTCGACTTCTGGCTGAACGGACATGAGGATGACGATCCGGACAAGGCCGATCAGTATCGTCGATGGCGAGAAATGAACTGACACTGTTGGATAAACAGGATTGGGCATCATGAAGTCTCACAAGAATCGAATGTCTCGAAGAGCACTCGCAGTGATGGGACTCATTGGCGCCGTCGTTTCAATCCAACTCGCTGCACAGCAGTCAGGCTATTTCAATGAAAGTCTGGAGGATGTCGCCGCCAGGAACCCGCTTGAACCAGTCAGAATACTCGTCGATTTCCACTCCATTCAGAGGGAACCACAACTCGTAAAGATGCTCGAGGGATCAAATGTTTCGCTTGATGGTCTTCGGTTCAAGTTTGTCGGTAGCGGTGGCGGGGGTACAGACGCGTTGACGTTTGATCAAAATGGTCGCATGCAGAAAATGTCCGTAGATGAGCTCTTTGACGAAGCCGAACTTCAACACCGCCTGTTCTTTCAGCTGGTGACGTCAGAGGGCAAGGAGATTCCTGATGTGCCCTGCCCGATCGCGGATGAGGTGGCGCCCACGGAGGACGAGCACGGCCAGCCTGGAGATCCCGCTGTCGAGCTCGCTTGCGGTTTGCGGATTGTCGAAATGCGGGTGTCCGGAACGGCTGGCGACGCACTGCGATTCGTCAATCAGTACCGAGACCTTGCACGCTTTGTAAAGACCCCATCTGACGCACAACAGCAAAGAATGTTGGAGCAAATACTAAAAGCCCGCTGCGCCAGCGGTGACGCTTTGGCATGCCAGTAATCCCAAGACGCGCCGATACTTGGCGGCTAGCTAGAACGCTGGACGACACATGAAAATCACGCCGCTTATTGTCCCCGGCTTCCTTGCAGTCTTGTTGACGTCCTGCGGTGCTGATTTATGCGGGAACAATCAGATCGATCGGATACCAGGGCCGGACGGTCAATCTGAGTTAGTGGTGTTCGTCCGAAATTGCGGTGCGACCACCGGCTTCTCCACCCATGTTTCGCTCCTTGATCGAAGTGAGGCGCTGGGGGACGCTACCGGTAACGTCTTCGTGGGGGACTCAGACCGTGGAGCCGCACCCACCGATGAGGGAAACAGCCTGAGATTGCACATAGATTGGACCGATGATCGGACTGTCAAGATAGCCCACAGCCGGCTCGCCCGAGTATTCAAGTCCGAGGCGGAAGTGAACGACATCACGATTCGCTTTGAGAGCCTGTGAGGAACTGCACGAGTGGCCGGCCGGTGCCCGCAAGCCAGAACGCTTGGCGGAATCTGCTAGATTCGGCCAATCCGCCGGCCTGTCCTGACCGACGTAGCCGTTCGCGCGAGTGACTTATGCTCCCAGCCTATTCTGTTTCCAGTGAGTACACGCCTGACTCCTCGGAGAGCTCCGCGGAAAGATCGAATGTATGTGATGCACTTCGCTATGCCACCGCCTGGGCCAATCGCCTTGGCGTTGACTGCCGCTTGGAGTTCGCAGACCCCGAACTGCAGGCTGAGCACTGGAGAAACGTTCAACAGTTCACAAAAGACGCCGGACTGGTAGCCCAGATAAGGCGCTGCTTCAAGAAGGGAGAATGGTCGGCAAGAGCAGCCATATCCGAGCTGGATGATTCAGCGCGGTCTGTAATTACCACGCTCGAAGACTGCCCAGACCTGTCGGCCTTCGCAGCTGCGGCAATTGAGTCGTTGGATCGGTTTCCGACAAATGTTCACGTCGGCGACGGAAAGATCGCGCTTCGTGCATTGTCTATCAGCATCTGGCGAGAACAGTGGCGTACCTACTCCGGATCATTGCATCTGTATAGATTCGATGACGAGAAGTTGACGATCATGGTTAGACTGTTGTCCACCAAGGCTTGGGACGATGATCAGTTGAAACCGGTCGGAGGGAGCTTGCTGTCCGACTTGGAAAGCAATGCTCCATTCAGGCGATGCGAGTAAGCCATGCGCTCAACCCGTTCGCACGGGCCACACTGAACCAGAGTTGAAGTCGATGACGCAGGCCTCCGAGAGCACATGCAGATGATTCTTCCGTCTTTCAAGGCGCTACATTATTGATCATATGGCCAACCTACTCCCGGACAATCTCGTACCTCACCTGCAATCCGTGAACCAGCGGATGTTTGACGGACGGGCACCACTCGATTTTTGGCGCTGGGGTAATGAGCAATCCATGGTCACCGGCTTTATGGATCTGGCGGGGCTACTTCAGCTAGCGGCATTGAACGGCGAATCCCCCGATACGTGGCCAAACGGGTACAGAATGATCATGCTGCTCTTCAATTGGGAGGCGTCGGCGCAGTCAGACGGTTGGTCTCAGTATTTCAGCACACCCGATGAGCAGGTAGCGAGTGTCTGTTCGCTGTATAAGTTTGTCGGGTTGCCGGAAGAGGCGGAGGCAATATCGAAAGCTCGCGAAGTCGTCGGTCGCGGTGGCAACGAGGCAGATGTCTCTGCGGCATATGCCGCTTCCAGACACGCTCTCTCCGTGGATCTAGATCGCCTCGAGCATCTGGCAAAGTGGTTTCGCGATAACGCGGATTTCTACTTGTACAAGGTCTAAGTCAAACCGTTAGACATCATGAAACGCTATCGAGAATCACACTCGTTTGAGACGGCAGACAGGTTCAGGAAGTGAGCTCCACAAACCGTACGAGAGTTATTCGCTTCCGGCTCGCCATCCCCGCGGAAGAGTACTTGGCCTATTACCAAGGCAGCGCCCAAGAGGTCGTCGCACGCTCCGATGACAACAAGATTGTTCGGTTTCCCGCCAATGCAATTCGGCAGTTTGTTACCCACGACGGTGTGTTCGGCCACTTTGAGGTTACTTTTGATGAGAGCAACAAACTCATTGCGATACAGTCTATAGAATAGGAACCACTGAACAGCGCCTGACTCGACACTTATGGCTCTCCCCTGATTTTCGAAGAAGGAGGATAGATCGATGAGAATCGCTAACGTTTCTCTCCTACTTCTCGTCTTCGCAGCCTCAAACAGCGCTGCTACCGAGCCCGACCATTCCAAACATTACATCGTAGTGCGAACGGAAACGGTCAAGCGTTTACCGGTAGAGGAAACCGGCAATCTCTCGCCTTCGCTTGAGCGTCAGGCCGGTCCGGATGAGATTTGGAGCAGTAACTCATGCGGGTTTGCGGAGTACTCCTATGCTGCGGTCAAACTCGAGGAGTATTCCGGATACTTCAACACCGCCTATTCCGTGGAAGATCTACCGACAATTCATGCCAGAGGGCACCTCGGTGAGTGGTGCCGACTGGAGCCGTTTCTCTATGAAAAGCCAACGCTCGTCACCATTGGGTATTGGAACGGCACGGCGCATGTAACCAGAGGTACAGCGATCCATTGGGACGGAGACGATCGCGAATATATCGACAACCCTGCGGTCATTGAGGAAAACGGCTGGACAGATAAGGTGGTTGAGATACCGGATCCCACGAACTCATCAAACTGCTTCACCAAAGATGGATTATCGAATGACCGGTTCGAGTTCTTGGCGGGCAGACCGAATGTCGACAGATTCGGTGAGAAGTATTGCTTTTCGAAAGGCGTTTACATTCGAGATCTCAGTGAGAATTGGAAAGAAACGGATTTCATAAAAACACTGGAGTAGTTCGGCACATCTTTGATTTTGAGACAGGTTCGTTCGGCCGTTTCTAGAATCAGTCATTCACGCAGCAGCACGTGCCGAACGACCCCCTCGCACGACTCGTGCGGAGACAGCTCCTCGCGCGAGGGTTCGACCTCCATTTCATAGTGACGACTGATCTGTATTTCTCTGGCGCCTACCGCTGTGTTTAGGCAAAGTACGCTCATCTGGCCGGTCTCGTCCCTGATATCCAGTATTGTGTGACTCGACGTGCCAAGCACGCCGGTTATCGCTACGTGCAAGCGCGACCGCTTGGGATCACTCTTGTATTCAGCGACAGTATTGTCCGCGCCTTTGGCGACGTAATCTTCGTCTGTCCGGCCGATCGCGGACTTCCAGCTCTCCGGCCACGATTGGGTGAAGAACTTCGAGAACGAGGATTCGCCATCGACATGCTCGACTGGCGCCGCCTCTCCGAATTCGGACTTAATTCGTTCAACTTTTTCCTCATCTTCAGCCAGATACCCATCATCCAGAAAGTATGCGTTTGACTCGAAGCACCGGGTCGATACCGCAAGGAGGGTGTCGAAATCCGAGTACATCAACCGAATCTCTGTATCCTGATTGAACGAAAGATACACGGGACTCCTGTTCGTTCCCTCGCTCGACAGGACAACAGCGTAGATATCCCCTTGAAACGAGAACAATGGAAACCACAGGGGGTTGAACCCTTCGGTACCGCCAAAGATCTTGAGCTGCATGCGATACTCGTCGATCGCCTCAGCTAGCGACAGAAACGAATAGCCCGGGATCAGTTCCAACGGCTCCCGCGCGCCGTTGTGCCATTCGTAGAGATCGCGGCACTCCCGAGGAAGCCGGTAGGGACTCAGTTGCCCTTCCAATCGCATGAACTCTGCTTCAGAGATTCCAGAATGAAAATGTGGCTGTAAGTCCGGGAATCTCGCCTTTATGGCTTCTTCCAGTTTTGACAATGCTGCAGCTGTGCTCATCGGCCTCTCATCTGTAACGCCACAAAACGACCGTAGGTATTCAGCATGCAGTAACATAGTTGGGCTGGCAACAATGATTGCAGCGTGCTCGTGGCCGGATGGCGCTGGCGAATGGCATGTACAAAGGACTCCATCTATCAAGGCGCTGCACGGGATGTCGGGCCGCGCCTGTCACAGCTCTTGCAGTTAGTTGCTATCCTTGAGGCAAGAACCGCGGTCATTCGGAGAGTCGTATTGCCAATATCCGACAGATACAAAGCCGCCTGCGCAAACTATGTCCGTCAAGCATCCGAACGGCCCGGGATGTTCTTTCGGTCGCTTGACGACTTTGAAAGTCAAATGCACGGTCATGCCGTTGCGTTTATAGAGTTCGGCGACATAAGCGGCTCCACCGACAGGTTCAATAGCCAGTTCGGAAACTGGTTGTACCAGAACTTCCAGCTCAGCTGCTGCAGTGGATGGGCCTATGCAATCAACAGGTCCACTGAGTCGGAAGACCACGCTGAAGCGAAGTTCTTTGAACTCGTAGAGGAGTTCCTTGAGCAATGGTAGTCATTGATTCTTGGCGGCCGCCAACTTCACATTGGGATACACAGCGAACGATTGAACAAGCGCGCCGCTGCGCCGTAAGCTGGAACTTTGGACATACTTTGACTATCACACCAGACAAACTCACTCACCTTATAGACGAAGAACTATCGTCGGTGTCTGACGCTCGAGTGGCTGAGCACGTTCGGTCGCTGCTGGTAGCGCCTCGGAAAACTCTGCGCCGTTGGGATTACGGAGAGCCCGGTCTACATTACGAATGCTGGGATGTGCTGGAGGAGCGAGGCGGACTGGGCATCACGTATTCCGAGCATGGCTTTGGCCCCGCCAAACCATGGGGGTTGATCCGCGTATCCGGGACTGAAAGTGAGATGTCCATGGGCATGGATGCATCATGGTGCCGCAGGTTCCTGGACGCCTATTTTGAGTCGGCGGCATCCGAGCTTCCGATTTGGCGCGTTTTCAAGCAACGGGAGGACGACGAGTTCCCCGGGGAAGCCGTGGGGCCGGAGTTAGCTTGGGACAGCGTCTGGAAGGAAGTGGAAAAGCTCAGGGAGCTACAGGATGGGGCTCGCTACAACGTTCACCACAGTGTTGGGTACTCTCAAGGTGACGAACAGTAAGCGGAATCTTGGAGATCACACTAGTCTATCGTCCGCGATTTGACCCATCGCAGCACTCGCGAGACAACCGTATTCGTAATACTCTTCTCAAATGACGACAACGACGCCTGACCCGTTGCCAACGGAGGATCAACGAGAAGCGCTATCCGAGCTAATTTCGCTCGCATTGGTAAGGATCAGGCACCACTGTCGCGAAGGAAACGTTGAACAAGCTGAGGAACTTGCGGACGCGTTTCACAACATCCCACGCGAAATGTATGGATGGGGACGCTTTCAATGGAGGGCCTTTCGAGGGATGTTGGAACTGTACGAGAGTAAGTACTGCGACGGCGATGGACCTTTCACGAAGCGCCTTGATGAAATTCATAAGGGCACTTGACACTTCGCAAGAGCATGTCTTCGTAGTGGCGAATCACCCTCGCCTCGCGATGCGGCCAGCAAGGCACCGCGTCCGCTACCGGCTGTCACGGTTCGGTTATGAGCAAGGACTTCAAGATTCGGTCGCAAGCTGACTAGCGCTGAAAGGCAATCCGCATCATGAGTTACGTTGTTACCTTACACCGGAGTACCCGGATCGAGCGGGAGGAGGTTGAAGCCCTTGCCCAAGACTCGTCGCAGCTTGCTTTCGATGGCTCCGAAGGTGAGGCCCTCTTGCACTGGACGAACAGCGCTACGGATAGTCGAGAGACGTTTGTGCTCACGGACGGCGAGCTACACATCACATCTCCGTCGGACGATGCATTGTCACTCGCCCAAACCATTGCCGGGCATCTCGGCGCAACGGTTCGGGGCGAGGAAGGAGAGGACCTGTCAGAAGTACCAGTCGGCAAAGGCTCGAATGACTCGACGGGATGCGGCACTTTCATCTGGTCGATCCTGCTAATTGCAGTGCTGCTGGGCATTTACTGGTGGCTCAACTAGCTGGGCTTGCCTCCGCTCGTCTGTCTCTACGATGCCCGTATGGACAAAACTATGGAATACATTGATCGGCTGCAGCTCGCTGCTACTCAACTCCGTGGCTTGCGAACAGAAGTTCGGGGCGAAGGCCTGGCGGCTTTTCTTTTTGTAACTGGCCCCAGCGGCACGATTGAGATGTCAGAATCGTCAGGTAACATCTGGGTCGAGTTTTGGCGTCCTGATCAGGAAGACGCAGAGGCCGATGCCGAGTATCCGAGTTACGATGAGGCGATAGCTGCGATTCGAGCGTGGTTGAGTTCCCGGCCGCTAGCTCCTGACTGAAAGAAGTATCCAGCAAACAGATGCGAGGCCGCACAACAATGTCTCCGAACCTTATGATTCCAGATTCCTTGCAGCGGCTTATCGAATCCGGCGCCTGGCCGACAACCCCTGAACAATACCGACAACAGGAACTGGAACCAATTCTGGGCGAAGCCGCAGCGAAAGCGGTCTCCCCGGACGACGACCGTATTGTCCTTTCCCTGCCTCCGTTCCGCACCATACAGCAGGAGGCTGACCATAACCCCCAGTTCTGGCTCGAGTCGCTCACCAACGTCGGTCAAATTGACTACTCCCAGTCTCTGGTCATCGCAGACTTCGGTCTTGGCTCGGACTCTGCCATCGTTCTCAACTACGAGTTAGGACCGGATCCGCGTGTCCTTTATCTCCGCTGGTCCGAAAACGGACCGGACGTCAGCCATGAGTGGGTTTGTACTCACGATTCTTTTGATGAATTCGCTACTGCGGTCGGCTTGCTCTGAGCGCACTTGCAGACGGTGATTAGCTTATGGGCTTATCAGACCAACAAATCAGTGATATTGAGAGTTCGATAGGCTGCGTGTTGCCGCCTGATGTACGCGCTGCCTACAAGCACTCGGACGGGGTACTTGGCCCTACCGACATCTACCTTCTATATCCGTATCATGAGAACCGCGGATATCAGATTGTTTCCGCAAACGAGTTGCGGCAAGAAGATTGGTTTCCGCAAAGTTTCTTAAACCTCTCAATCCTTGGCGACGATGGGTGTGGCAATCTTATCTGCTACGATCCAGAAACACGCGAAGCGCTCCTTTGGAATCCAGCGGATGGAGACTGGATCCAACACCGGTGCCCAACAGTCACTGCGTTATGGCATCTGATCAGGAAGCAGTATAGGGAGTCAGAGCTTGAACTTGATGGGTCGTCATGAAAGTTAGTCAAATCGAGCACTTCGATCAAAAGGTGCATTCGTGCTATGCACCTCATCCAAAACCGACCAACGACAGCATTGAAAAGATTAACGACCACTTCGGCATCCAGCTTCCGGGTGCTTTGATCGAATTCGCGCGACACAGCAATAGCTTCAGCAGCTGGTTCGCAAGTATTGGTCCAGACTTTGATTCACATACGCATATCATTCGGATCAATAGCTTCTGGAGGCGCCGAAGAAAAACGCGCCGAATCCCTACTGATCTTGTAATCATTAATCTGGGTCACGACGAGGATTGCGACTGTCTGGATGTTTCATCGTACGATCCAGAGAGCGGTGAATACGAAATTCAGTATTGGTGCCCAGAGGTCTCAAACGGCAAGCGGTGGCAAGACTTTCACACTTACATCGCTGATCTGTGTAGCAAATGACACCCAACAAGGCGCTGCGTCACGATTCTCGCGGGAACTGATTGTTCCTGAAGTAGACCCAGTGGCTACGGTGATGCGTTAGTCGGTTATCTGGAGGCTGCCGACGACGTCGATGCGCAAGACCTTCGTCCGACTACTATCGCTTAGTATATTCCTGTCTGGAGTATTTGCCGTCCTTCACCAAATCTGTCCGTGGAGGATCGGCGGTCCCGAATCCGAAGTCTGGGAATCAATCTCCGAGATCCAGTCCCTAAGACTCGGAGTACAGTTGTTTCGGCTTGATCGAAACCGGTATCCGGACACTGTTGATGAGTACCTTGAGGCGTATCCGCCGGCTTCGCCAAATGCGATTACCGACAACTATGGCAAAAGGTACCACCTACGGCTGGTCGATAGCGATTTGGGAGTCATTGTCTACTCTGCAGGCCCCAATGGTATCGACGAAGGCGGCTATGGCGATGACATTGTTGGAACAGGAGACGAGGTCGAAAAAGTCTATCGCTGTCCGGAATTCTTCCCCTGCCCCACTGTTTGCGAGAACGTGAGTCATATTGTGATGGTCGTTGGGCTATTCACATGGACGATGACTGCTCTCTACCTGATCTACGCCACACTGCTGCTCGTAATCCAGAAGCTTTTCCCGGCTTCATAGTGTTTTGCGAAATGGAACTTGTTCGCTCTCCAGGCATTCCTGCCGGAGCTCTGCCTCAGTCCTGCTCGCTGACCGTCGATATGTCGATCAGCGGATTCGCGGCTATCATGCCGTCAGCCGTTAGCTCGGGATAGGGTTTGCCCAGATTTCGGTAGCGTTGCGCGATGTCGGGATACGACCACTCGAACAGCGTACGAGCGCGCTCATCCGGCGTCAGTCGAGACTGGTCATATAGCCCTGCCGCGCGCCGCTGCCGCTCGGCCTCGAACAGAATGATACCGACGACGACCGATACGGTCAGCGACGATCCGTGGCCGTGCATTGGAATGGCTATGTGCTCGTCCGCCTCGGCGCGCGCGGCGTCACTCAGGCCCACGTGCTCGCCTCCCACCATGATCGCCATCTTCTGCGTGTAATCGACATCGCGATAATCGCGCGATCTCTCACCGCTGTACGCAGCCACGAGCTGGTA
>JANQQA010000072.1 GCA_028285205.1 Bythopirellula sp.
CGCGAGGGTGAAGTTATCCGTAAGACTTCCCTCGTATTCTGCTATTACGTGGTGCTCGCGGGTGTCCTGGGAATGCTGTTGGCGTAGAATGTCGAGTTACGAAAGCGCGCAATTCGATAAGTAATCGCGGAACACTTGCTCTCATCGGAAAAATGAACTCGTCTGCACACCGCCTTGTCGTTCTTGACGGATATACCCTGAACCCCGGTGACTTGAGTTGGGATAGGCTGCTCGGGTTGGGGCATTGTTCGATTTACGAACGTACGGCTCCCGAGTCGATAGTGGAGGAGGCCTCCGAAGCGGAGTTGGTCCTGACGAACAAGGCGGTCTTGTCACGGGAGGTGATTGAGTCGCTGCCACGGTTGCGCTACATCGGTGTCATGGCGACCGGCTATAACGTCGTCGATTTGGAGGCAGCACGTGAGCGGGAAATTACGGTCACGAACGTGCCGATCTACGGCACCGCTTCGGTCGCGCAGATGGTATTCGCGCACATTTTTCACTTTACCCAGCAGGTCGGGCACCATAGTCGAGCGGTTCACGAGGGGCGGTGGTCCACGGCGATTGACTGGTGCTTCTGGGATTATCCGCTCGCGGAACTGGCCGGAATGCAAATGGGCATTGTTGGCTATGGGCGCATTGGCCGGGCTACGGCGAAACTTGCCGACGCATTTGGAATGAAGGTGCTGGTGTCGACGCGGTCTAATGCCGAGATGCCTGATTACGCTGAAGCGGTCGATCTTGATACGTTGTTTAGCAAGAGTGACATTGTCAGTCTCCACTGCCCGCTGACCAACGAGACAGCGGGGCTGGTCAGTGTCGCCAAACTGAAGCAGATGAAGCCCACAGCGCTGCTGATCAATACCAGTCGCGGGCCGCTCATCGACGAAGCGGCGCTCGCCAACGCGTTGCGCCACAGAGAGATTGCCGGCGCGGGCCTCGACGTGTTATCGGTCGAGCCACCACCTGCCGATCATCCACTGTTGGGCGTCGAGAATTGTGTGATCACACCACACATCGCCTGGGCGACGCGAAGCGCTCGGAGCCGACTGCTCGATGCGGTGGTTGACAACGTCGCCGCGTTTCTGGCTGGAGATCCCCGGAATGTTGTAAACTAGGCGGTATGATTACGATTTCTAACCTTCGAGTAGCTCGCGAAGGCAAGACGATCTGCGCGGTCGAGCAGTTGTCCGTTGCCGCGGGCGACCGAATCGCAGTGCTGGGGGCTAATGGTTCTGGCAAGACAACGTTGTTGCGGGTGATGGCGGGACTTACATCCGATTTCACGGGTACCTGTCTTGTCGAGGCTGAGCAACGACAGGTGACCTACTTACATCAACAGCCCTGTCTTTTTCGCGGCTCGGTTCTGTCGAATGTCCGATATGGGGAGCGCAACGGGGCAGGGCAGGGGACGGGTGCTAGTGACTGGCTTGACCGACTGCAAGTTGCTCACCTCGCCGGGCGAAGCGTCTCGACTCTATCGGGAGGCGAAGTTCGTCGCGTGGCACTCGCGCGGGCGATCGCGACCAGACCAAGACTTCTGCTATTGGATGAGCCCTTCGCTGATTTGGACGAGCAGGCAACAGAGACCGTGTGCACGGTGCTTCAACAATTAGCCAACTCGACGATCGTCATTGCTTCGCCCAATGACTTGCCAGACGGATTGGTGGATTCGAGTTTTCGGTTGTCTTGATATGATTGGTGGAACGGCCTGGACAACAGAATTCGACGAAACCGCGTCAAAGTGTTTTGGCAACGGTACTAGCTGACAAAGGGGTTTGATCCATGAAGGCAGTATGGTACGAGAAGTTCGGTCCGGCCAACGAAGTACTTCAGTTTGGGGAGCTTGCCCAGCCGCAACCTGCGGCGGGAGAAGTGCGAGTGAAGTTGGCCGTCTCAGGCGTGAATCCCGTCGACGTGAAGCGGAGGCTGGGCGGACGTGGCGAGATGTCTGCACCCCGGGTAGTGCCGCATTTTGATGGGGCCGGTGTGATCGACGACGTCGGCGCAGGCGTCGATGAAACGCGCGTCGGCGAGCGTGTGTGGGTATTCGGCGCGCAGTGGCAACGTGACTTTGGGACGGCGGCGGAGTGGGTGACTGTGCCGGCGATGAACGCACAGACGTTGCCGCCTGACGCAGATTTCGATGCCGGCGCGTGCCTGGGGATTCCCGCGCTTACCGCGTATCCGTCAGTGTTTGCCGATGGCGAAGTGCGCGGAAAGACGTTGCTCGTTACGGGCGGCGCGGGTAGTGTCGGACGCTACGCCGTGCAGTTCGCCAAATTGGGTGGAGCTCAAGTGATCACCACTGTAAGCAACGACGAAAAGGCCGAGCTTGCCGCCACGGCGGAAGCAGACCATGTGTTGAATTACAAGGCTGAGGACGTCGCCGCGCGGGTCAACGAAATCACCGACGGACATGGCGTCGACCGCGTTGTCGAAGTTGAGTTTGGCGGAAATCTCAAGACGAGCATCTCCGTGCTCAAAGTGGGCGGAGTGATTGCGACTTACGCCTCGCAGGCTTTGCCTACGCCGACGGTGCCATTTTACGATCTGATGTATAAGAGCATCCTCGTGCGACACGTGCTGACGTTTCAGGTGCCCGACGACCTACTGCGCCGCGCGCTGGCAGACATTGCGCGCTGGCTGTCGGTCGGCGAACTGAGTCACCATGTCGGTGCCATGTTCGACCTTTCCGAGACGGTCGCCGCACACCAAGCGGTTGAGAATGGCGCTTCGGGAAAAGTCTTGGTAAGGATTTGAAACGAGCGGGCTAACCGAGCGCTTCCATGTCGGGTACGGCGTGAGGCGCCCGTTGCGACTCGCGCGCGCGGAGTTTGTTCGCGGCGTTGCTGGCGAACACTTCGGTCGATGTGTCGAGTTCCAGCCACGGGCCGAGCGTAAGTCCACCTTCGCCGCGATCAATATCAACATCGTTGGCCCGCAAGTGACTCGCCATGCGTTCGAATGCGTCGGAGAGTCTTTCGTTGGATGCTAGTGCCTTGGCGATCTCGCTGCTCGATTGTTCTTCCCCGAGCAGGTGCGAGACACCGCCCACGTGGCACAACGCACTGGAAAGGTGCCCTTCCAGAATGTGACCTGTGAGCAGGGAAGCGTCGCGCGCTGCGACCGCCTTAAGCCAATTGGCGTGATGAGCGTTTCCGCCCCCATGCCATTCCTTGACGATCTTGCCGGCACGGTCGTAGACGATCGCGTCGTGGTAGCTAGGCACCAGCACGTGGCCGCCCTCGCACTGTACGATCACACCGACGCCTGAACCGCGGTAACGGTCCATCGAGTTGCGCCAGTCCTGCTGCGCCTCCTTCGACCGAGGCAGCCCTCGGGTTTCAAAAATCAGCGGTGCGGCTTCGTAATCGTGGTAGACCACCTGGGTGTTGGGTGTGTCACCGGAGTCCTCGTATCCGAGTCGGCCGCCGATGCTAACGGTACGTGGTGCGAGTTTTTGCTCGCCAAGAAACCAGCGACTAATGTCCATCTGGTGGATGCCCTGATTGCCCATGTCACCGTTGCCGGTGTTAAAATCCCAATGCCAATCGTAATGCAATTGCGGTCGGAAGAGGTCCCGCTTCTCGGCGGGGCCACACCACAGGTCGTAGTCGATTGAATTAGGAATCGAGAGCGGCGCGTCGAGCTTGCCGATACTCGGTCGTGGCTTGTAGCAGGTACCAACCGCATGTTGGATCTTGCCGAGTTGACCGCTCTGGACGAACGCGACGGCCGCCGCCAAACCTGGGTTCGACCGCGATTGTGTGCCGCACTGGACAACTCGGTTGTACTTCTTGGCTGCCTCGACCATCTGGCGGCCTTCCCAAACATTGTGCGAGACCGGCTTCTCGACGTAGACGTCCTTACCTGCCTTAACTGCCTCGACAGTGATCAGGGCGTGGGTGTGATTAGGAGTGGCGATCGACACGGCGTCGATGTCTTTGCGTTCCAGGAGGTCCCGGTAGTCGGTGATTTGCTCCAGACTTCGCCCGAGCTTCTTGCCATATTCCGCTGCGCGCTCCGCGAGAATTTTCTGGTCGACATCGCAGAGGGCAACAACATTATCACGCAACTCGGAGATATGTGACCTGCCACGACCTTTGACACCGATGACCGCGATCCGAAGTGCCTTGCTATCAGAGGCAAATGCACTCCGTACGTTGGTCAGGCTTGCAGCGCCAAGAGTCGCCGCGGTCGTGGAGATAAACTGTCGTCTGGAAACTGGCATGATTACTCCCCTGGGTCGTTATATGGGCCCCATGTTACCGCAGGCGGGGCGTTGCTGGAAAAGATATCGGCGCTAGTACCACTGGCCACATTCTAGCATGGTTGGCCGAGAATTGAAGATCGCTCGGGCCGAGATTTGGCTCGTGAAATAAGCCGGCTCGGCTACTCAACGATCTCTAGTGGGAGGCTCGCCTGGCCAATTTTCTGACTCTGTTCGTCAGTGACGATCAGGCGGATTTCGTATTCTTCTGCGTAGATTCGCGTCGGGAGCTTGATTGTGTACTGTATGTGGAAATCGCGTCGAGGTGTTTTGCAAAGGTCCTCGACCTCCGGGAATTGGGCGCTGTCGACGCGCTTGCCGTTCCTGTCGAGGATTTCAAAACTCGTGCCGAGTCGTGTGTGGTGACCTTCTTTTGTCGATTGGCTGGTGTAGTTTTCGATCTCCGCGTACAGCGTCACCGAGTCGCCCGGTCGGAACTCCCCACTTTCACGCAGAGCGTAGTCGCCGAAGCCGCCCACCGAATCGACAAATGCGAGGTTCTTCACTTGGAGAGTTGCCAACTCAGCCAGCTTGGCTCGTGCTTGATCGAGATACGTTAAGCTGCCGGTCGCGCGCCGTTTGTTGTCGGGTTGGCTCTTGCTATCCAGATAGGTGGATACGGCGAACAGTTGTTGACTCCAGTAGTCTTGCTGTGGTGCTGTCGCGCCGGGTATCGGCTGTAGCGCCCCCTCCTGATCACCCGATAGGAGTTGCAGCAAGCGCAGCCGCATGTGCTCGTTGACCTCGTCGGTCGAAGCAGGATCGTCAGGCAGCGACGTCTGCATCTCGTCGACTGCGTTGCGTAGATGCTGTTCCCACTCCAGCGGCGCTGCAGTGCGATAGCTGGCTTGTTTTATGTTGCGATCGCGCTGCGGTAGGTTGCGCGGCGGCTTGCTGAGAACAACTGCCTGCGTCCGATTGTCGCTGTCGTCGACCTGCATCTCGTCGTCGGCGCGAGTTGTCCGAGGCGGCTGTGCGTGATGACGCGTGGATTGGTAATCGGCAGATTCGAAGTCAGAGGCCATTTGGTTAGGCCTAGCACGTCTGTCACGACGGCGCGATCGTTCGTTCGTTCGATTGGCGACGGATTCATCGAGTTTCGCGGGTGGACGCTCAGCGATGAGATCTTGTTGAGGTTGCTCTTCCCGCTGGGCAAGTTGCTTGCGATATGCGAGCGTGGAGCGATACATCTTCACGATATACGGCCAGTTTTCGGGTTTCGCTTCGCGCAAATCGCCCATTAACTCACGTTTCGATTCGTCGTCGAGGGCCCCTAATTCGGTCAGTTCGTCGGCGATTGCAATCAATGCTTCTTCGCTGTTCGCGTCGTCGGTCGCGATTGCGCCCGCCGACTGGGCTGCGAAGGGCGCGTTGGGATCGTAGGGCGAATCAACGAAGGTCTGTGGCTTAGCGGAGTCCGCGAAGATACCGCCTCGGCAGCCCATGGCGAGCGAGAATATCATCAAACAGCACAGAGCGAACCAATGACGCGACAAGGAATCACCACAGTTAGAGAGGCAACCGGCAACGGGGCGGCAATGTTAGAAGACGGATTCCTGCGTTGCAAGTTCATTGCTGTCACGCCGGCCGCAGTGGGCTAAGAACCGTGCTATCAGACAGCACCGACCGTAACCTTTGCCTGCTTCGCCAACCGCACGACCAATGTTTCTAGCACACGCCGCGCACGGTCCTTCGTTGAGTTATGGCCTTTGAGCTCCAAATCTGCTGCTAGCAACCACTCGTAAAGCTGATTGGCGCGCTCCCTGCCGATTTGTTTGAGCTGCGCCTCGGCGGCATTGAGCTTGAATGGCAGCATGCCTGCCTCCTGCAGCGCAGTGCGGAGCGAAGTCTTGCGTCCGGCGAGTTCGGCTTGCTGAAACACACGCGCAGCGGCGGCAAACTTACGAAAGGTGGACGCCATTTGAGGAAGCAGTGCATGAGGTTCCTCGCCGGCGGCGACTAGTCGATCAAGTTGCTGCAGTGCCTCGGCGGCACGACCTTCCGCTGCCGCGTCGATCATGTCCCAAGTTTTGCGCGTACGCCAACCACCAACATTATCTCGTACCAGAGGCGCGTCGATGACCTGCTTGTCACCGGCAAGCAGCGAGAGCTTACTTACTTCTTGACAGAGAATTCCCACTTCGGTGGGCAACAGTTCCAGCAGCAGATCAACGGCCGGTCGTTTGAGTTCAACCTCGTATTGAGTCTTCGCAACATGGATCAACCAATCCTTTAGCTGTTTGGTGAACGCGGTCAGTTCGCGTCCCTGTTGTGGAATCTGGCATGTAATCGTTGTGCCGGTCTTCGCAATCGCTTTGGCCAGTCGTGTATTGCCAGGCCACGTTTTGACTTCAAGAATTAGCACCGCGTCTGCGGCTGGCCGCTCGACGTAGTCCTCTAGCTTGTCGCGATAAGTTTTGACGAAGGGATCGGCGTCTTCGACCACCACGACCTGTCGCTCCTCTCCGAAGAGCGAACGCTCGCACAGCGCGTCCATCACGTCACGAAGTTGCGCTGTTTTACCCTCGCACGTGGTCAGCCCCATACCGTCGGAGAGTCCGACGCCCAAGCGGCTCCCCAGACCCAAGCGGACCTCGTGTCGCAAAAACGCATCATCGCCCACGACCACGCACACTGCTGCGCAGCTTGTTTTCTCGGGATGTGTTAGAAATTCCAGGGCGCTGACGCGATCTGAAGCCGCTTTGGCCATGTTGGTCACCATCTATGGCAAGACTCGATTAACCGATGATGTCCTCAGAATCTACCCTATTCGCGCCGAGGCCGCGACCTGGGGCATTTCCAAATAGTTGCCCGCTGCGCCGAGACCAACTATCCTGAAAGTACACCAGTTCAGGGGTAGATGCTCGAAATCGGGTGTAGTTCGTACGGACTCGTTCCGTCGCCGATTGCGAACAACATGAAGCCAACGAGGAGAGAGTCTAGTGATTTGATCAAGCACCCTACCCGCACTCTTTATGAGAGCGTGACAGGTGTGCCCGTCTGCGTCACCGAATGGCAGTACTTCGCTTGACGTGGATTGTGTCTATTCAAATTCGAGCCAGCTCATCGGTCGTGCAGCGACTGGACGCTTGGCTCCTGTACTAGCTACTTCGATTCCGTTGGGTCGTTAATTCGACCTTCATGCTTATTCGCACGCGATACGACTGACTCGGTTTTCGCAAATCACGGATAAGGCTAATGAATCGAAGTCTCTCCTTTCTCATCCTATGCTTCGCAGTGTTCTCGCTGGTTCTTCCTGCGAAAGTTCTCGCCTGCGATCGTTGTGGCTTGGCCTTTCGGTGTTTCCATCCCGGTCTACACCAAGTTCATGGGCTTCAGGCAAACGCCGACGGTGACGTCCAAGAGGAAGATTTGGCGGCGTTTCGTACCGTTCAGAATGGCTGGACGAGCACCTCTTCAGGCCCATCGGGTTTGGGCCGACCTGCCGCGTTGACGTGGAGTATCGTGCCCGACGACACCGCGTTGCCAACCGGGCTCGGGGAACCGGTATCAAATAGCAATCTGATCGAGTTCTTGGATGGCATCCACCATAACGGAGGATCTCCGGGCGGTGATGATCTGACCGGCCGTGCATGGTGGCACCTATTCAACTCGGCGTTCGAGCGCTGGGACGAGTTGTCGGGAATCACTTTCACTTACGAACCGAATGATGACGGCCGACGACTTGGTGCGTTTAACGGTGTATTGGGAACTCGGGGTGATCACCGTATCGGAGGACACTCAATCGACGGACAGACGAGCCCGACTTTTCTGGCTTACAACTTCTTTCCGAACAACGCCGATATGGTGATCGACACCGACGAAATCAATCGCTGGAGTAATTCGACTGACAACTATTTACTATTTCGCAACATGGTCGCCCATGAAGTGGGACATGGCATCGGGCTGAATCATGTGGAACCGGTCAACCAATCCAAGCTGATGGAGCCTAGGATTTCTACGCGGTTTGACGGTCCACAACTCGATGACATTCTCGGCGCCCACCGCCTCTATGGCGACGCGAACGAGGACGGGAGCGGCAATGACTTTTTCACTACCGCGACCACGCTGGGTACGATTCTCAAAGGGCAGACGCTCTCTATCGGTACCGATGCAACCGACCCGTTCGTCAGCCCTGAAGAAACCGACTTCGTCAGTATCGACGATGATTCAGATGTCGATTACTTCAGCTTTTCGGTCGAGCCCAATCAACTCGTCAGCATCTGGTTGACGCCCATGGGACCGAATTATCTCGAAGGTTCCTCAGTCAGCAACGTGAGAGATTTCAACGCAGCTGCCCAGAGCGACCTGACGCTGACGTTAATCGACACAAACGGAACCACAGTGCTTGATTTGGCGGACGATGAAGGACTCGGAATGCGTGAGTCGATCAGGTTTCATCAGCTTGGCGCAGCGACCGACTATTTTGTTCGCGTTGGCGGGAAGCAAAACGCGGCACAGTTTTTTCAACTCGATATCATTGCGATTCCCGAACCAACGTCGTGGTTGCTCCTCGGGATGGCCGCGCTACTTGCCGCCAGCCGGCGTCGGCGTTAGCAGACAGACGCCCGGCATTTGTGATCAGTCGTTGGTGATCGGTCGAACGTTGCG
>JANQQA010000077.1 GCA_028285205.1 Bythopirellula sp.
TTCTATCTATCGGAGATTCGGGGACCGACGTCGAACTCAAGACTGCTGAAGTGGCTGCAATGGCAGACGTATGCTTGGCTATCTTCAATCTCAGCGAGACCATCACGCGGAAGTGATATTGGTATGACCGATCTCTACCGATCTATTCGAGACATTGACCGTCGCGACTTCCTCAGACTTGGGGCAGCTGGCTTGGGTGGGATAGCGCTGACTGGGCTCGAAGCGGAGGCGACTGGAAAGTCACTCCGAAACCCGCGAGCAAAGCGAGTTATCTACTTGTTTCAGTCAGGCGGTCCATCGCAGGTCGACTTGTTCGATTACAAGCCTGCCCTCACCAAATTTCATGGCCAGGACATCTTCCAGCTGGTGCACCCACGAGGCCGCCTTACCGGATTCACCAATCAGCACACGCAGCATCCGGTAATAAATACTCGTTATCACTTTGCCCAGCATGGATCGAGCGGAGCCTGGGTAAGCGAGCTTTTGCCACATATGAGTGAGATTGTGGACCAGGTGTGCACGATTCGCAGTGTAAGCACTAAGCCAGTCAATCACGACCCCGCCATGACGTTCATGCAGACTGGTCACAATTTGCCGGGGCGCCCATCGATCGGCGCATGGCTGAGTTACGGCCTAGGCACTATGAACCGCGACCTACCCGATTTCTTAGTGCTGGTCTCCAGCGGCGATCTTCCCAACATGCAACCGCTCAACAACCGACTGTGGGGGTCCGGTTTCCTATCAGGCCGATACGCCGGCGTCAGACTACGTTCTGGAGCTGAGCCAGTCCTATACTTGGAAGACCCTGCAGAAAAACCGATTACTGAGCGACGCAAGATTCTCGATGTGATCCAACAAATGAATGAGCTGGAATTAGCTCGAAGCGGCCACCCCGAGGTCTCGACACGTATTGCGCAGTACGAAATGGCATTTCGTATGCAGACGTCCGTGCCAGACTTAGCCAATCTTTCAGATGAGCCAGAATCTACCTATCAACTGTATGGGGACGACGCACGTAAGCCGGGGACCTTTGCGTTCAATTGCCTGATGGCTCGTCGACTGGCGGAACGCGACGTGCGCTTTATCCAGCTCTTTCACTCTGGCTGGGATCACCACTTCCATTTACCGAAAAATTTGCCCAAACGTTGCCAGGAAACCGACCGGGCTACGGCCGGGCTGATAATCGATCTCCAACAACGTGGTCTACTCGACGATACAATCGTCGTATGGGGCGGTGAGTTTGGCCGTACGACCTTTAGCCAATCCGGTAAAGTCATAGAGTCCTATGGACGTGACCACCACGCTGACTGCTTCACCAAGCTTGTTGCTGGTGGTGGATTTAAACCGGGGCTAGTATTCGGTGAAACAGATGACTTTTGCTACACCACGGTGCGCGACGAAGTTCCTGTCCACGACTTGCATGCGACGATCCTACATCAACTCGGAATTGACCATGAGCGACTCACGTTTCGACACCAAGGGCGAGACTACCGACTGACTGACGTTCATGGTAGGGTCGTCAACAGACTGCTTGTGTAGAATTTCATAAGAGAGTTTTGTTCAGTGACACTACAACTAAAAGAGAATTGTGTTTATTCGCTCAGGGTGATTGTGATCCAGTTAACCCAACCAAACAGATCTCACCTACTAGCCATCAAAGCAGTCAGCCACTCCCCCGCGAAATTGGTCACCTCTAAATGATTGGGATAATTTCACTGATTCCGCCTCCGAGCATTGCATGGAGTTCGGTTGGTGTTCTTTGCCAAAAATGGTTGCAAATGCGAATGCGCCATTTCACATTTAGAAAGAGAAGAGAAACTGTGCCAATTTTGGAGGTGCGACACATGATTAGAGTTACTCATATCGTGCTGATCGCCTGCTATTGCTTGTTTGGCGTATCGTCTTACGCCGAAGAATTATCATTCTCGCGGGATGTGTTGCCAGTGCTTTCGGATCGATGCTTCCACTGTCACGGCCCAGACGATAGCACTCGCGAGGCCGATCTTAGGCTGGACCTCGAAGTTCATGCGAAGTCTGATCGAGGTGGTTACGCTGCAGTCGCGCCCGGTGATCTCGAAGGAAGCGAACTCTGGCGTCGCGTGACGTCGACCGAAGAATCGGAACTCATGCCGCCTCCGGAGTCCCATCGTAAGCCGCTCAACGAGAAGCAGCGCGAAGCGATTCGCCAGTGGATTCTCAGCGGGGCCAAGTGGGGCAAACATTGGTCGTTTGAAACTACGAGAAGGCCTGAGGTACCCCGCGGCACAGCACATCCGATTGATGCGTTCGTGCGACAGCGGTTGGCTGAGGAAGGGCATGCACCAGCACCGCGCGCTCACTTGCACTCGCAGTTCAGGCGCCTATCATTCGCGCTCACAGGTTTGAGTCCTAGTGTGGATGAATTGGAAGCCTTTCTGTTCAATCCCACCGACGACGCTTGGCAAGAGGCCGTGGAAAAGATGCTGACTTCCCCTCATCACGCCGAACGAATGGCAATGTGGTGGCTCGATGCTGCCAGGTACTCTGATTCCGATGGGTTTCAGCATGACGAAACTCGTCAGAACTGGCCGTGGCGTGACTGGGTCGTGCAAGCGTTTCGCGACAATATGCCATTCGACCAATTTACCATCGAGCAATTCGCCGGCGACCTGCTGCCTAATGCAACCGACGAGCAAATCCTGGCCACCTGCTTTCATCGCAATCACATGACCAATGGCGAAGGAGGACGTGATCCCGAAGAATCGCGAGTCGACTACGTCATCGACCGCGTCAACACCACCGGAACGGTCTGGCTCGGACTAACGCTCGGCTGCGTGCAATGTCATTCGCACAAGTTCGACCCGATTTCGCAGAAAGATTATTACTCGATGTCGGCGTTCTTCAACAGTATCGACGAAGACGGTAAGGCAGGCATGTCGGCAAGACCCTACCTAAAATACGAATCGCCGCTGGTTGTCGAGCAGATTAACGACCTTGAAGAGTTCATTTCGGACTGCGAGCAACAGCATCGTGGGGAGCGTCAAGCGGCTGAACAACGATTTGAGACGTGGCTCGAAGGGATACTGGCCGATCCAACCCGGAACTACCAAGCTTGGTGGTCGACTCAACCAAACGTCTCCAGCTCCGACGGCACGACGTTCCTCGTCGAAGAAAACGCAGTCGTCCAAACCACCGGCCCTACGCCGCGGCATGACGACTATCGCGTGGAGATTTCCATTCCCAAAGAGATGAAAAGGGTCAGTGGTTGGCGAGTCGAAATTTTTCCACACGACAATCACGTGCAAGGCAGATTCACTCGACAGACCGATGGGGAGTTTGTGCTCACCAATGTCCGCGCGTTGGCTAAACATGCGAATTCGCCCTCCGAAGAGCAGCTAGAGATCGCGAGCGCAACCGCAGACTATGAGCCCGACCTGAAACGCAACAACAGATGGCATCGCCGTTATGCCAACATCAAGGAAGTGCTCAATGATGACCCTCGCGATGGCTGGACGACCGCGGGCGCCGGGTCGGTGCAGTCACACGTCGGTGTTTTCGAGTTTCGTGCGCCGTGGGACGTTCAGGAGGGTGATCGCCTGGTAATCGTACTTCGGCATCGGTCCACCGAAGGCAATGCCAACATAGGCAGGTTTCGAATCTCGCTTGCACAGGAGCTTGGTGAAACAGTTCGCCGAACCGATGGTCAATCGCCACTCGCGTCATTGCTCGACGATCGTCCAATCAGCGTGGACAAGATTCCCCATGAGCTTAAACAGCGACTACTGGACCAGTTTCTCCTCGGAGATGTAGCCTTTCAAGCGAGCTATTTGCAGTTACAAGCAGCACGCGAACAACTTGAGACGCTTGAAAAACAGAAAGAAGCTCGCTCCGTTATGGTGCTTCGCGATCGCAAACAGCCCCGCAAAACTCACATCTTGGTTCGCGGTGTATGGGACTCTAAAGGAGATGAAGTTTCTGCCGGTGCTCTCTCAAACATCTTCGAACGTCCTGTTGGCGAGGCGCCCACTCGCCTCGATCTGGCCCGCTGGATCGTCGACGCAGAAAACCCGCTGACCGCGCGCGTTACCGTCAATCACTTGTGGCAACTTGTTTATGGTCAGGGAATTGTTCGTACGCCCGAAGATTTTGGACTGCAGGGTGAGTTGCCAACACATCCCAAATTGCTTGATTGGCTTGCTATCGAATTAATTGAAAACAACTGGGATCTACGACACATACTGCGATTGATCGTTACGAGTGAAACATTTCGACAAAGCAGTCAGGCGAGCGCCGAGTCGCTCGAACGCGATCCGGAAAATCGCTTACTCGCTCGTGCTCCGCGTTTTCGCTTACCAGCGTGGATGATCCACGACAACGCGCTCCGCGTGTCTGGGCTGCTCAACCCACTGCTCGGCGGGCCGCCGATGAAGCCCTATCAACCTGACGGTGTGTGGGGCGAGATAACCATGGGCCGCTTTGACTACCGCCCGAGTCTCGGACCCGCGCAATATCGCCGCACGTTGTACGCGTTTTGGCGACGTTCCATTGCCCCAACATTTCTGTTCGACACCGCGCAGCGTCGCGTATGCGAAGTTGGCGTGCGGCGCACGAATACGCCGTTGCATGCACTAACACTGATGAATGATACGACAATGCTGGAAGCTTCGCGCGCTATGGCTGATCAGTTGGTTAATGCTTTCCCTGCCGATGATTGGAATAAGCAGATCGAACGGCTCGCCCTGGGAGTACTCTCTAGACCGCTCTCGCCTTCGGAGGTAGCCGACGTCTTCTCGCTTTGGACTGAAGCTGCTGTGCAGTTCGAAAGGAGCCCCGAGCAGGCTCTGGCGTACACGACTGTCGGACAGCAAGACGCTCCAAAGGCTGAGCAGTTAACGAATACGGCAGCATGGATGTCCGTTGCAAGCATGATGTTGAACCTCGACGAGGCGATCTCCTATGAGTGACTTTAAGACTTTGCTGAGCCGCCGAGCGTTCATTCAACAAGCCGGCGTAAATCTGGGTGCGATTGCCGCGGGGACGCTGCTTGATACAGAATTCGCCAATGCATCATCTGCGGATCGTGACTTGCCTCATTTCGCTCCCAAGGCAAAACGGATCATCATGCTCACTCAGTCAGGCGGTCCTTCGCAGATCGAGCTGTTCGACTACAAGCCTGGGTTGGTTCGCCTGGCCGGTACTGAGCTACCCGATTCGGTCCGACAAGGTCAGCGACTGACGGGTATGACCGCGAATCAGAAACAATTGATCCTGCCGCCACTAACGTCTTTCGGGCGATATGGAGAGAGTGGCGCGACGGTCGGCGAGTGGCTACCTCATACCGCTGCAATTGCCGACGAACTTTGTTTTATCAAGTCGATGGTTACCGACCAGATCAATCATGCGCCTGGAATGACCAAGTTTCTTACCGGTCATCAGCTCCCTGGGCGGCCGAGCATGGGCAGCTGGATCAGTTATGGTTTGGGCAGCATGAATCGCAACCTGCCCGATTACGTCGTATTGATCTCTCGCATGGAACGTGCTAGCGATCAGCCTCTCTACGATCACTATTGGGGCAGTGGTTTTTTGCCTTCCAAGCACCAGGGCGTAAAACTACGCAGTGCACGTGATCCTGTGCTGTATCTCAACGATCCTGACGGGTTCTCCTTAGAATTGCGGCGGTCCATGCTCGACAGCTTAGGTGCGCTGAACCAACGTCACTATGAAGAGACTCTTGACCCTGAGATCGAAACACGCATCGAGCAGTACGAAATGGCATTTCGGATGCAGTCGAGCATTCCCGAGTTGACCGACCTTCGCGACGAACCGGAATCCACGTTCGAATTGTATGGTGCTGACTCGCGCCGTCCCGGAAGTTACGCCGCTAATTGTGTCCTCGCGCGCCGGCTGGTCGAGCGGGACGTGCGTTTTGTGCAGCTCTTCCATCCCGACTGGGATCATCACTCACGCATCGGCTCTTGGTGCCCGTCTCGCTGTTTCGACACCGACCAAGCCAGTGCGGCATTGATTGCAGACTTAAAGCAGCGCGGATTGCTTGACGACACGCTAGTGATCTGGGGTGGAGAGTTTGGTCGCGGCGTCGCAGGGCAGGGCAAGTGGGACGATCCTGAGGCAGGTAGAGATCATCACCCAAGATGTTTTACCATCTGGATGGCCGGCGGCGGCATCAAGTCGGGAATGACCTACGGCGCGACTGATGACTTCAGCTACAATGTGGCAGAAGATCCCGTGCACATTCGCGATTTTCATGCAACGATCCTGCACCTGATGGGGATCGATCACGAGCGGTTCACGCACCGCTATCAAGGCCTTGATTTCCGTCTAACCGGTGTAGAATCATCACGTGTGGTCACCGAAATCGTCGTCTAACTTGGATAATGTTCGCGGTGTAAGGTTGGCTGTGCGCCGAGGCCGTTCAGGGAGTTGCTCGCGTCGAAGAAATTCACGAATGGCACTTAGAAATCATCTTCGCCCTTTCATCATAGCGAGTTTTGCTTCGTGCCTTGGGATGTTGAGTTCAGTGAACCATTTCTTTCTCCGCTTTTTGTAGCGAGGTTCGAATCGGTCGGGCCGATTGCCCACACGATGGTGTGCGATGGCTTCTAGTAATGAATGATAGAGTTCCAATCGGAAGTCACGTCCGCGACGCCCCATGTAGGCAATCAAGGGCTGAAACGCCTCCAGACTTTGAAGTGTCGCACTGAAGCTGATGGCTCGTGCCTCGATACCGTGCTTGTGTGCTGCCTGCGCCATGATTGTGCGAATCAGGTTGTAAGCCAGGATATGTGTCCAGACTTCTTTGCGAATCAGTTCTGGCGTCTTGCAACGCAAGATATCCATCTGCAGCGAGACCTTGATTGAACGCAGATCCAGTTCGTTGTGCCAGCGAGCACGGTAGAGTTCTGCTAAATCTTCTTTCGTAGCTTCCTCAGGATCGAGTATCGTGGTCACCACAACAATACTCTTGGAACGAAACCCAGGTTGCTGGATATGGATACGAACCTCTCGAACCATAAGGCCATCGGGCATTGCTTTGTACGCTTTCCAATCCAACGAACGAATTGATGGCGGTTTACGCCAATAGACCAAGTGGTCTTCCTTGCCCAAGCGTACACCCTTGCGAAAATCGGCTTTACGATGCGCCTTATTGAGTCGACTTACCAGTTCGATGCCTCGCTCACGCAGCATGACGATGTTAGTCCAATTGGATATCAGTCGATCAGCAAGTAGAATGTTGCCTGGTGAAAGCACATGCCAAATTCTTCGCAAGATACTGACTTCTCCTTCGCCCTTGCCAGCATACTTGCCGAAGCTCAGATTCAGAATCGCACCGCAGGACAGCGAAGTGATCGCTCCAATGCGAGCAATGGGGAACCCGAGCCCCGGTTTCTGATTGGGCGTTTGTGGAAAGTCTCTTTGGTTGGCAGATGTATCAGGCATCGACACCGTGGTGCCATCGAACATGTACACCTTTCGTCCTTTCCAAAGCCAGGTTGAGTCGGCTTTGGCATCCAGCGATCGCCCTACCAAGCAAGTAATTGCTGAGAAAAACTTCTCTGGAAGCCGATCGCGTGCTTGGCAGTAGGCACCGGTGCGCGATGAACACGCTTCCTGACCTCGCGAAATACGAAAGGCAATCAGGCGAGCTACGGCAGAGCGACAGGAATGGTCAGCACTGAGAACCTGGCTCAAGAACACCCATAATGTGACCAGCGGCGAATAGATGCGATCTTTCCAGGCAACTTCCGCAGCTGTCAAAGCTTGCGACACGACTTCTCGTGACAGAACGTCGGTGAAAGGTAGAGTGCCTTCTTGTAGAAATTGACGCTGCAGAAAACGAACTTGCTGACGCAAGCCTACTCGAGTAGAAAGACGCATCGATAGGCCTCCTTGCCGATGATGGACTGGTAGTTCAAAACCATCTGAGCAAGCGAGGCCTTTTTCGACTATCTCAATTCAATGAGGCACGAAAGCAATGACGCGATAGCGATGCTTAAGCCTTACTGCTAAACAGGTTGCTAACATCTAAGTGCCATTCAAGAATTTCACCGCCTGTGGAATCGACTATCGCGCTTAACCGAGAATAGGGCTCTTGTTTGCGTACCCTATCCGGGTGATGTGAACGGAACGCCGACTTGAGCATATTGTGGATCATTCATGATTGACTTTCGGGTGCTCTACGGATGAAGGGTTAGTAACTTGGGCCGGTCAATTCTTCGACGGTACCAGAGAAGAAGCTAGCAGGGGATGACAACCTTTTCGAACCGCTGCGGTTGCTGCTGATTCTCGCTGATCGACTGCAGCGATCAAGCATGCTCCTGCCAAGAACTCTCACTTGGAGACTTACCCCTTAGCAAATGCAATAGATGCTAACGTTTGCTAATACTTGACAATCGTTGCTAATACTTGCAAGCGAAATAAAGGGTAAGTAAATTACGTAAACACCTAATTCCTAAGCGGTTACGCAAGAGGCGTACTGAGGCTCATAACCTCGAGGTCGTCGGTAGTGGTCTTTCAGGGTCGTGATCGGACCTCCTGTGGTGTTACTCATATTTTCACTCCTTCAATTAGTTACGCGACTTCACTGTCAGAGGTGACGCTACGCGTGATTCGTGAAAGAGTCAACTTTCAATCGCAGAGTCGGTCAGCAAAAGTGGCGACAGGAAGAACAGGGACGGGCAGCCCTGCGTCTGATAAGTCGGAATTATGTTTGGAGCAGCATCAGAATCGGGTTCAGTGCCAAAGAGCCCATCGAGTCACTTTGATATCACCCAATGGGACGGCAAAATAATTCTCAACGATTCCACAATCGAAGGTGATCACCGATGCTCTTTTGAGCACTTGGCGATAAGGTGCTAATTGATACCACTTTCCTCGCCACTGGAGCACTCCAGCTGTGTCTGGCACGCGTGCATTCTCAAGTCGATTTGGTGCCATTCCCATCCCAAGAACACCCAAGCGACGATGTTCCTCTGCGGACTCATCAATCTTCTAATATTTTAGAAGGTTCTATTGACCCGGCATAGTCGCCCGGCTAGATTCATCTAAAGAATTCGATGGTTACGTTTTGGCAATTGCTAAGCCTTATCGCATCGTGTTTTTTACCTCTCTTAGCTCGAAAAAAGGGTCCGCCATGCCTCGCACTGAGTCGGAATATCCAACCGAACTTGAACTCGAGATTCTCAAAGTTCTCTGGAAGGAATCGCCGCTACCGGTGAGAGAAGTACGGGCGCGACTCGAGGCTGAGGCTGATCGACCGCTGGCCCACAGCAGCGTGATTACGATGCTAAACATCATGCATCGAAAAGGATTTCTGCGGCGCAAAAAACAGGGCAAGTCGTTCCTGTTCTCACCCAAGGTGAAGAAAGCAAGCGTGAGTCAGGGAATCCTTGGCGACTTGTTATCAAGGGTGTTTGACGATTCGCCGTCGAGTATGGTGCTAAACCTCCTTGAAGCGGCCGAACTTGACTCCGATGAATTGTCTGAGCTACGAAAACTGATCAATCGCAAGGCAAAGGAGAAAAAACAATGAACTTGCCTTTGTTTTTCTCGTCGGAAGTCAGTTTGAAGATCTGCATGGTGCTGCTCCACTCACTTTGGCTAGTAGCGTTATTCGTCTTCCTCGCTTGGTTGATCGAGCGAATGCGACCAAAGCAGCCTGTAAGTCACAGCCACTGCGTGTATGTCGTGGCACTATTGCTCTCGGTATGCGCTTTGCCGGTCACTTATGCGATGCTCGACACGCCATCGTATCAAATTGAAATCGCGGAACGTCAAATACATCACGCACCCGAGACAGCCCCCGTCAAAACGCCGGTCGCCAATGATGCTGTTATAGCTAGTAGTTCACTGACTACTGAGCAAGAGTCGCCCGCCGTATCGCGCTCCGATAAAAGTTCTCTACCGTCAGGCAACTTACCTACAGTCGAAGCAGAAGGAACTTGGTCCGACGTCTGGATCTCTGTAGTTCCCTGGTTGGCCGCGGCATATGCGGCCGGTGTCGCACTGATGTTCGTCCGCTTGTTAAGGAGTATCTGGTGTGCTGAGCGACTGCGGTCTCTGGGGCAATCGATTAGCGAGGGACCAACTCATGCCTTGTTAGTTCGGCTGAGTCAACAATGTAATCTACGCGTTGTTCCTCGGTTAGCAATCGTCGAAGAAGTCGTAGTGCCCAAAGTGGTTGGTCTATTGAAGCCAACAATCCTGATTCCTGCTTCAGCTGTTTCAGGTCTGTCGCCCGAAGAATTAGAAGTGATCATATCCCACGAGTTGGCCCATATCAGGCGACATGATATGTGGATTCAGTTGCTGCAGCGGATAGCCGAAGTTGTGCTCTTCTTCAATCCCGCGCTGTGGCTATTGAGTCGACGTATTAGTGCATTGCGGGAATACTGCTGTGACGAAGTGGCATGCGACAGCCTAAAAGCCACGTCCCACGAGCCACAAGTCCGTTATGCTCAAACTTTGTTGCGAATGGTTGAGCTTGCTCCAACATCGGAATCGCAACATAGCCAAGCGGCTACGCTCGCCTTGAGCGGCCGTTCCCCGTCCGAGCTGCGTCGTCGCGTCGCTCGTCTGTTTGGTGAGCCGCTTAGCGAGCCGTTAAGACTTTCGCGAGGTGGGCTACTTGCCCTAGTGGGCGCCATGTTGCTGCTAGCCCTTGCTCCCCTTACCAAGTCTCAGGCTGATTCCGAGGAATCAGCTAGCGAGCAACTGATAACTTTCCCAACTGAGCGCGCTGTTGGTGTCGTTTATAGCCGACCCTCGAAGGACTCTGAGTTTGGGTATCGAGGGCATTGGTACAGCGACTGGCAGCAGATCGGCGCTGCCACGGGTGAAGTCAGGGTGCCCAAAAACCATCACGTTCGCTTAGACGTTTCAAAAGCTGCTTCTAAAGATTTAGCTTTCTTATCGACCATCGACCCCAGTTCTATTGCCTACCTGAATCTTGAAGGTACGAATATCGACGATGAGCAGCTGCGGCATGTGGGCAAGCTAGTCGGGCTGCTGATGCTTGGCTTGGAAGAGACAAAGATCACGGACAATGGCTTCGAACACTTGGATCAGCTGAAGAGTGTTCGGCGGCTCGATCTTTCGGCATGGGGCGTCCACGAGGAAGGATTTGGAGTTGGTGATGGCGCGATGGCAGTCGTCGCCCAGCTTCCAGCTTTGGAGAGCATCGCTTTACGTTTGACCAAAGTCACAGACCAAGGAATGGCAGAACTGGCCAAGTGTAAGACCTTGCGGAGTATTTCGATTCCGGGCACCGCGGTAACTGATCAAGGCCTCACGTCATTGTTGGCTCTGCCGAAACTCTCTTCTCTCGGACTCGGCGTTTACGACGAAGGTGCACAAGTCACAGACGAGGGGATGGAAACCATAGGTCAGATGACAGAACTAGAGCATCTTGAACTCAGTGGTACCGAAGTTTCCGGTATTGGACTGAAGCAAATCTCGCAACTCAAGCAACTTAAGAGCTTGAGTATCGATAACACCAAGATCACCGAAGCAGGACTAGCTGAGCTAAAACCGCTGCAGAATCTGGAAAACCTACGATGTTACACCATCGGAATCGGTGACGAGGGAGCCCAGCATCTCGGGCAACTGCTGGGACTGAAACGCATCAGTGCCAACATGCGGTTAACCAACGCAGGTGTAGCCAAACTTGCAAAACTACCCAATCTGGAACAGTTGTCGCTCTCTGGTAGCAAGATCACTGATGCTGCGATAGGTGATATCGCAAAGATGAAGTCTTTGAAGGAATTGTGGTTTCAAGATTGCCAGGTTACCGACGAGGGGATTGCCCTTCTGCGCGACCTCTCCACGATTGAGGCACTGTTGATCCACGAAACGGGCATGACGACCGACGGATTAGAGTCTCTTGCGACACTCTCCAAACTCAAACGTCTCAATCTAGACATTTCACAGATTGAGGGCAAGCAACAGGACTGGAGCGCGTTGTCTCAGTTCAAACAGATTGAGCACCTAACGATCCGAGGCGAGAGCTTTTCCGATGATGATCTGGTGCATCTCGAGCCACTTACGCAGCTAGAACGCATCGTTCTTGAAATCCCGGGAGGCATCAGTGACGCAGGTATCAAGCGAGTGCGCAATTTCAGGCGACTGCAGAGTGCTCGTATTGAGCAGTCGGTGATTACTGACGCTGGGCTGAAGGCTTTCGTTGATCTGGATCAATTGACAAACCTGACGATTTCCTGCCTCGCGACAGACGAGGGACTGCTGACGCTGCGCGAATTGGAGTCGCTAAGCTATCTACAAATTGGGTCGCCGTATGTCACTGAGGAGGGCGTGACCGCTTTGGCAGAAGCGTCTCCATCGCTCCAAGAGACGAACAAATACAACTACCGACTTGATGGCTCCGAAGTCACCCCCTCGAGCAAAGATGCCTATTTTCGTAAAGGTAGCGCAGAGGCTCGTGTCGAACGCGATGAACTGGAAGACACACAACCGCCGTTGATCTTTGCTGACAATTGGATGAACGTGGACGGCGAGGTCGAGCTGGAATCGCTGCGCGGCAAAGTCGTGTTGGTTGATATTTGGGGAGCATGGTGCGGGCCCTGCCAACGTCAGTTGCCCATGCTGAAATCGCTGTACCAGCAGTATCGTCCGCGTGGTTTGGAGATCGTTGGCATCCATTCGACCAAGCGTGCCGAGGGGTTGGCCGATTTCGTTCAAAAGGAGTCGATACCCTGGCCAATCGCTGTCGATCGTTTTGAGCAAACAAAATTCGCCTGGAAGGCTGAATCTTATCCAAGCTACTATCTCATTGATCGAGCAGGTAATGTTCGCGTCGCCGATATTTTCAAGGGGCACCTCGAAACGGCGATCATAGACCTATTAAGTGAAGAAAGTAATCAAGATGCGAACAACTCGGGTGCTGCAGATTCCACGCCTCGGGAGCCTACGCATGAACTTGCCTCGTCTGACAAGCCGCTACTTCTAGACGATCGCTTCGTCATCTGTCCGGTGACTACCGATTTGCAGCGCAGCTTGCTGAGCAGTCCGGGCGATCCGCTTGATCGAGCTTCGGTGTGCGTGTTGGTCAATGCCGCTGCATTTACCAAGCTTGATGAGATCGATGAAAATTCCGTAGATCTCGCAGAATTCAGCAGCCACGTTCAAGCATTGAATCAATCTGAAAACGATGTCCTTCGCCTACGCTTGATCGACCCAATGAATGGCGATTTCACTTTCGAGCAACGTGAGCAGCGGATGGAAAATCTCAACAAACTGCTCTCGCCAGTCATTCGGCAAATTGGATTTGGTAAAGTTCGGGTATCGCGTACTTTCGGTGTTTCAGGTCCCCCAGGGCAGGATTTTCAATGGCGAGAGTTTATTGAGCAATCGCAACAATCCACGGTCGATCGCGATCCGAGTAAAGAACGCATCGCCGATATTGGTACGGTGCGAGTTGGTTCCGTGCAGACGTTCCTCGCTCGTCAGCTATCTGGTGCAGACTGCGTTGTTGATGTCGTGCCTATCGTACGTGACAGCAATGGCGCTCGGTTTGTTGAAGACTTACTCCCCATCATCAAGAGAGCCGTTGAGAATATCCATCGCTTGGGTGGCGAGAAGTTGCTCATTCGTCTTCGATATTCTGAAACAGCAAAACAAGAGATTGAAAGATGGACTCAGTGGGACAGCCCCGAGCACAAGATATTTGCAAAACAACTTGGCTTCCAGCGCGTCAGCGTTTCGCAATCAGCGATCGCGCAATCGGAAGAAGCAATCACCGCCCCGCCTGAGGACCGGCCGAAAGAGTATACCTACCCACTGAACGTGTCCGGCCGAGCTCTTGATCTGCAGGGCCAGCCGATCTCTGGGGCAACGATTTACTTGGGCGCTCAATCTCCCGGCTATCGCCGATTGGCAGAAACCAAGACCGACGCACGTGGCTGGTATCGGTTCGAAAATGTCGATTTGCCCATCAAACGAGCCGACACAAATCGAGGCCGTGATCGTGGCGGCTTTGAGGTCTTTGGTATTGCAGACGGGTACGCTTTGGCTTGGCGTGACCGAAAGTATTTGGATCCTACACGCACGGTGGTCGGTGATACGAATCCATCGAAACCTCTGCAAGATCGAAAGACCACCTACGGTCGTGAGGAAACTGTTGCGCTCGACATTACATTCTCCCCACCTACCGGTTTTCGTGGCCGGGTCGTCGATCACCTCGGCAAGCCGATCGTTGGGGCTTCCGTGGCAGTACGCTACTGCGACCGCGAGTGGAATCGAGGCCGCTATAACGTGATTCCGTTTACCGGGACGCTGCACTCGCTCAATGGACGAGCGACGGTTCCACCAGCAGTCAAATCCCGCACGACGGACGAAGACGGTCGTTTCGAGTACACGGGCCTGCCACCTGATTATCGTTGGGAGGTCGAGATTCGCGCTAAAGGTTACTCGGCACGCGATGTGTGGTATGTGACGAACAGCGCCGAGCCAGAACTAAGCGAGAGCCAGGATGGCATTAACATTTACCGTGGCGATGCCGTTATTACTTTTGACGAAACTCACGCGGTAACCTTCCGAGTTCTCTACGGAGACACTGGCGAGCCAGCTGATCGCGTAGGCGTTGCAGGCGAGGGGTTCTTGGTGACTACTGATAAGCAAGGTTTGGCAAAAACCCGCCTCTCTCGCAACAAGCACACGATCGCACTTTCACCGCGCTATGGCACTCCCTATCTATGGACTCGCCAGCAACTCGACCTTACCAAGGAGGTTAGCGATGAGCCAATCACCTACCGAATAGACCCTGCAGCGATCGTTGACATAACTGTCGTCGATGAAGCAACTGGCGCACCGCTAAGGGACGTTGACGTCTGGTGGGACGAACCGATGGAGGGCCGTAGCAACGACACACATCGCAATGTTCGGGGTTACCGCAGCTGGGAGGTAGAGACACGGATTTCCCACTACGAGCGTCCCCGCACAGACGCGGACGGAAAGGTGCGATTGCTGTTTCCACCTGGAGAGTTCCGCGTCGGCGTCGGCCTCGACGCCTATCCCAAAGGTTACCGATCAGGCGTGACCCGTGGCCAGATCATCTCTTGCACGCTTGGCAAGCCTGCGAAGGCCGTTTTTAAGCTTAAGTCCAACAGTACGAGCTTGTCGAAAACGCCCATTTTGAAATCCACCTTGGTGGTTCGTCCTCTGCTCGAGAATCTTCAGCAGGCACCGTCGGCGTACCTGAATCTGTGGCGGGAGAAGAAACCCGATGAGAGCGAAGCGCGCAACATGAGCTGGACGGATCGCAAAGATGGCACCGTTTGGATCCGCCATGGCTCTGCCCATCCGAATGACGGTCGGCACGGCAAACAGAGCAAGGAGTTTGCATTTGCGGAATTGCCGCCTGGGCGTTATTGCGTGACGGCGGCGAGTTATCGACCAGGCGAACGCGTGCCCGACCCAACGCCGTTTGGGATCAGTAAGCCGATCGTGTTGGGAGTTGACTCTGCCAAGCACGAAATCGATGTCATCATGCAAGGGAGCCGTTCACTGACGGTGCAGGTAAAGGATGAAAAAACGGAGCAACCGATCAAATACTTCCGCTTAAAGCTGTCGAACTCCCGTGGTGTGCCAATCGTGCATGGTCACGGGTCTGGGAGTTTCTTTGAGCGGACTTCGGCTGCGGGAGAAGTTCAGTATCGCAGTTTGCCGCCTGGCACCTACCAAGTCCAGGTTCTTGGCAAACGGGCGACCGTGAACAACTTTGTGGAATATGCCGCGCCCTTTGCGTCTCCAAAGATCGATCTCGATGACGCTTCGTCGCGGCCAGAAACGCTCACTTACAACGCAAGTCCTTACTCATTAAATCAACATGAAATCGATAAACGTTTTCCTTTCTCGATTTTCGGCAGCGCGACCGATGACGAGGGGACCCCACTGGCCAATGTCACAGTCAGGGCGGCGACAGGCATGGGTACTCTAATGGGTGGCGGTAGCGTGACAACCGATGACGAAGGAAAGTACCGGCTCTACTTCGGCCCGGGCATGCGGACTGCGAGGGATGAAAAGCGTGCCCCGCAGGGCGTAGGGGTGCAGGCAGCGCATTTCTTCGCTGAAAAGTCAGGCTGGAAACTGAAGGCGGATGAAGGGTACCTCTTTTATCTGATGACCGACCAGACACGCGGTCACTTCGAACAGATGCTTCAGGAAGAAGGAGGCAAGTACTGGGGAAAAGATTCAAGCGACGAAGTCATCTTTGCCAATCAACCTCGTGAATTGAACTTGGTGCTAGTCGCTGATTCTGAGCAAACTCAAACTAATGCGGCTCAGCCAACGAATCCCGGCTTGAAAGTGACCATTGTTGGCCCTGATGACAATCCGGTCGGGGGAGTCATTGTAGAAATACGTGGGCTCTCCGATTTCGACCGCTCCCAGCTCAAGGTAGGTGAGTTTATTGAGAAGCGGCGTTACGGAACGAGCGTGCGGGCGGATGATGCAGGTCGGCTCGAACTGGATCTTGGCAAGAAACAACCGCAACGACTGAGTCTACACATCAAGCAGCCTGGCTACGGTCCCTACTGGGCGAACTGGGATGCCAGCGATCACCCTCAACCGATTCCAACTGAATTTACTGCCCGACTTGAGCGCGGCTGGTCCGTCGGTGGTGTGGTCGTCGACGAAGATGGCCAGCCGATTGCCGGAGCCAAGGTGCGCCCAAGCATTGAGTACAAGAAGCGGCCCGGTGATACAAGCCAGATGGGTGCCGGGGCAAGAACCACCACTGCCGAAGACGGAACATGGCAATTCGACAGCGTGCCTGATTCGTACGCGGACGTGACGGTTGAGATCACCCACCCGGGACACAGTACGGTGATCGCTCAACTCGCTCGGGACAGTTACGAAGTCGCCCGAGAAGTGAACCCTACTGAAAAGACCATCATGCCCAGCGGTCTGTCCGTCACTGGGCGAGTTACCGACAGTGCTGGCCAGCCGATTTCCGGGGCCCAGGTGCGGACGAAGTTCCACAACGATGTCCGCAGCGCGACCACTGACGAAACGGGACGGTATCGACTGGTTGGTTGCAAACCAAACATGGCAAGAATTGTCGTCTCGGCGCCTGGCAAGGCCATGGAACTACAAGAGATACGAGTTGATCAAGAAATGGCTCCGGTCAATTTCGTTTTGCAAGATGGCGGCAAAATCCGCGTTAAGGTTGTCGACGAAAATGGCGTTGGCATACCCAAGGCGAGGATCTTCTTCCAAAGCTGGCGCGGCCGGATCGACTATTTCGAATTCGATCATGTGGACCAGTATGCGAACGACCAAGGCATATGGGAGTGGAATGAAGCGCCCCTCGATGAATTCGAGGCAGACATCTGTCGACCTGGCGGAATGCAGTTGACCTATCAGAAACTTCAGGCCCGTGACGAGGAGTACATCTTCTCGCCGCCCCCGAAGCTTGAGATCTCGGGCAAGGTCACCGACGCGAAAACCGGCAAACCGATTGAGAAGTTTCGCGTCGTCCGTGGGCTACGCAACAAGAACCCTCGGATTGGCATCGATTGGATCGAGTACGACGTATACGACGCTACCGACGGGGCCTACCGCGTGACGTTTGACCGTGTCCCGCTAGCCGCCTTGGTGCGTGTCGAGGCGAATGGTTACCGCGTGAAGGCGTCTCGTGACATCGAGGCCGACGAAGGACAGGTTGATCTCAGCTTTGAGTTGGAAGGCGAGACATCTGTCGCTTCGACCATCGTGACACCCGAGGGCAAGCCAGCAGTTGAAGCGAAGATTGCTTTGGGAGTCGCCGGATCGCAGATAAACATCGCCGATGGTGATATCGGAGATGGTCAAACCTATGCCAAGCGTTTGAGCTCAGACCAAGACGGTCAATTCGAACTACCGGCACGGGACGATCCGTTCCAACTCGTCATCACCCACAACACGGGTTTCGCCCACTTGAAGTCGTCTGATGGGCCGATCCCCGATCGGATTAAGCTCACCGCGTGGGCACGAATTGAAGGCGTATTTCGGGTCGGCACGAAGCCGGTGCCCGAAGCAGTGCTCGAGTTGTACAGCGAAGGAATCCATTCCTACGGTCCCGATGTCCCCAACATTTTCACTCATCACAACGTAACAACGGGACCTGATGGCACATATGTGTTTGAGCGAGTCTTCCCCGGAAAGGGACGGGTCGGCCGCCGCATTCTGCTGATGGTGAACGAAGGAGCCACAGAGGTAACCAGTTCGTTACGTACGCCCGCCACTTTTATCGCTGGTGAGACGACAACACTCGATCTGGGTGGAACCGGGCGACCAGTGGTCGGCAAGTTACTGCCGCCAGAGAATTACGAAAGCCGCGTCCTATGGAATTTTGCGCTGGTGAACCTTGAGTCAGATCTTGTTCGACCCAAGTCTCCGACTCCACCTGATGACGTTACCAATGATGTCAAGAAACGGGCCGAGTGGTGGAACGCCTGGAACGAGACTCCAGATGGCAAGGCTTGGTCAACAGCCTACAAGAAATGGCAAGCAGCGAAAGATGTAGCCCCCTATCTAACGGCGAGCGTTGACCGCGACGGCTCGTTCCGGCTAGACGACACACCGCCTGGCAACTACGTATTGCGTGTTCGATATGACGAACGACTCCCCGGGACTCTGGAGCAAAAGATCAACGTCCCACCTAGATCGGAGGGCAACAGTCCAGTCGACCTCGGCGATCTACGCCTGCAATTACGCGACAAACGCTAAGATGCCAAGTGACGAACTGACAAGTATTTCTGCCAGAATGTTAGCTGCGCAAATCATATGAGAATGATTTCTTCGCTTGTGGAATCTGAACAGTTCAACCTTCATCTAACGACGCCTGATCTCCAATCGCAATCCAATCGAGGGGGGACGAGTGCCGTCGATCTGATCCCGCTCAATGGGACAGTGAGAAGTTTACAGGTCATTCCAAAATCGGCCGTGATCACCGACGCTGCTTTGGTCTTCCCTGACTGCTGACCGATGCAAATACCAGGGAGGCGAATTCGAACATGCTGGACGTCTTTCGGGATCCGTTGACTAGGGATAACCAAGCCTACTCTTGGTAGTTGACGTCAGAATCTTGCGGCCTACGCTATGTCTGTATGGATTTCTCACCGGTAGTATTCGACAAGTTGGTTCAGCTTTGGGACGAGCTGGAATCGTTTCCGCCCAACGAAGCGTCGGCGGCTAACGTTCACCTGATGAAGACGCTAGCGGGTTGGCTCGAAGCCGACTATGCGTACTGGTGTGGGCTGCTTCGGCTTGCCGATGGCGAAGTCGCTCAAGGAGATCCGCTAGGCGGCTGGCGGAATCGGGTTCAAGAGCCCTACAAGGTTCCTGACGTCTATAGGGAGAAGAAGAATGAAATCCTCGAGAACCAGCATCTCGCCGAAGCCGTTGGGGCCGCATCGATTGCCATCATGCACGACGCAGGCAATTTTCGCATTGGTCTGCTACGTGAGCTAGTTGACCTCGACAAGTACGAGCAGTCAGAGCATTTTGAAAAGTATCAGATGCCCTACGGTCTGTCAGACCGCATCTATGTGGTAACGCCGATCAACGAGGACGCAGAATCTTGTTTCTGCTTTGAGCTTGCAGGTCAGGGGAAGCGATTCACTGCGGAACAAGCCAACTTGGTGGGCACCGCATTGCGTAGCGTCCGCTGGTTTCAGCGGCGGTTGTTTCTCAGCCATGGTCTGCTCGTGGGTGACGAAATTCTGAGTGAGATCGAGCGCTCCATCGTTATGCTCCTGTTGACCGACAAGTCGGAAAAGGAAATCGCCAAAGAGATTGAGCGAGCCACCTCCACCACGCACAACTATATCACTGGTATTTATCGCAAATTCGGCGTGAACAATCGCGCCGGGCTGATGTCGATCTGGCTAGGACAGTCGTAGGCGAAACCCTGCCAGAAAACCTCGTCAACAGTCTATTTAGACTGTCTCTATTCGCTGGCAACGGACGGCATTCTGAGCATAATAGAGCGTCTTAGCTTCTCGCTGAAATCGAAGCAATGGGGACGGTTTGCGCACCGTTTGATGGTGCGATGCGGCCGATTTGCCAGGGCACTACTTCTTGATCGCAGGACACCGAGCACGACGCCATGATTCGCCGTCTAGTTACCTTGCCGCGCAACCAGCGCCGGTTGCGTCTGGAGCCACTTGAATCTCGCCATCTTCTCACGGCCGTACCATTTGGCCCCGAGATCGTCATTGATACGAACGAGGCGTCAGACATTCTGATCGTCATGGCCGACCTCGATGGCGACGGCGATGTCGATATGGTCGGTGGCGATGATGGGCTGTTTTGGTATGAGAATACCGACGGCGATGGCACCTTCGGTGCTCCTCAAACGATCGCCACCGCGGGTCAAGCTAACAATGTGCGTGATATCGACGTTGGTGACATCGACCGGGATGGCGATCTGGATGTCGTTGCGTCATCTGCTAGTGACGACACGGTTCAGTGGTGGGCCAATGACGGTGCCGGAGGTTTTGGTGCCGCTCAAAATGTTGTCACCGGTGACAACGTGGGCTCGTCGGTAACGCTGGTCGATTACGATCACGATGGCGACCTCGATATTCTCACCAACGGTGATACGGTCGATTGGTATGCCAATAATGGTTCGGGGACGTTTACCGCCCAATCGAACTTCGCGTTCGACATGAACTTTCTAGACACCGCTGATTTCGATCGTGATGGGAGTGTCGACATCGTGGCGGCTGACCTCGCCAACGATAGCCTTACGTTACTAGCAGCATCAGGCAGCGCGTCAGTAGCCATCAACAACCCCGGCAACCTGATCGCCGTGGATCTAGACGGCGACGGCGATCAAGACGTCGTGGCTACCTCCGAAGGAGATGGTAGCCTCGTCTGGTATGAGAATGACGGCTCGGCAGGTAGCTTCTTCTCTGGCAACCCGAGCCCTCAAACTATCGACGGAGCGCTGAATGGGGCGTTCGACGTGCGGGCGGGTGACTTCGACAAAGATGGTGACCTCGACTTGCTGGCGTCCGGCACGGCAGGCGATACGGTCGTCTGGTACGAAAATGACGGGTCGGCGAATCCGGGGTTCGCGCGTCACACCCTAACCACTACGGCGGATGGCGCCGAGAATGTGGCAATCGCCGACATCGACGGTGATGGAGATTTGGATGTTTCGTATGTGTCATCCAGCGACAACCGCCGAGTCTGGCGGGAGAATCTGGCGATTCACTCCGCGCATACAATCGATACGCAAGCAGAAGTAACAATTGACAGCAATTTTGATCTCGCCTGGTCCGTAACGACAGCGGACGTGGACGGGGACGGCGACCTTGATGTCCTGGGCGCGGCCCGTCAAGACGATGAGATCACCTGGTGGGAGAACACGGCTGGCGACGGAACCGCTTGGACGAAGCGGACGATCGACGGCGATTTTAATAGCGCCGAGTCCGTAACGACAGCGGACGTAGACGGGGACGGCGACCTCGATGTACTCGGAGCTGCATTTGATGCCGATGAGATCACCTGGTGGGAGAACACGGCTGGCGACGGAACCGCTTGGGCGAAGCGGACGATCGACGGCAATTTTAATGGCGCTCGTTCCGTAACGACAGCGGACGTGGACGGGGACGGCGACCTCGATGTCCTGGGCGCGGCCCGCAACGACGATGAGATCACCTGGTGGGAGAACACGGCTGGCGACGGAACCGCTTGGACGAAGCGGACGATCGACGGC
>JANQQA010000081.1 GCA_028285205.1 Bythopirellula sp.
CGCGAGGGAGTGCTGGGTCGGCATCAATGACGTCAACGCAGCGGTACCGAGTCCCATCGCGGAACGGCCGAAGAAATGCCGACGCGTGAGCGCTTGTCCGTATTCATGGATTGGATGCATGGTTGACCTTGTCCGTTTGGTTCACGCGATTGACTATTTATTGACGACTTCGTCGAGTGTGAGCAACAGGTTCGCCGTGATTGTCCACGCCGCCAGCTCGGCAGGTTCGAGGCTTTCATCAAGCGGTGCGACACCGACTGCGAGCAGCAGCTTGGCGGCCTCGCTATCGCTCTGGTACACCGATAAATCCGCGCGATAACCTTTCACCAGATCCTCCAGTTCTTCGTCCGTCGGTGGTCGACACGTGCACAAGCGAAACATGTAGGCGGCGCGGCTCTTGGCGGTGTCGCCACCTTCGTGCATCGCCCGAGTTGCCAGTGCCCGCGCGGCTTCTACGTATTGCGGGTCATTAAACAACAACAGCGCTTGCAGGGGAGTGTTGGTGCGTTCGCGGCGCACGCAGCTGGCTTCACGCGATGGGCCGTCAAAGGTGCTCATTTGGGGAGGCGGAGCGGTGCGTTTGAAAAACGTGTACAGCGAACGACGGTGCACCTTGTCCGGGCTCTTATCTGCGACGAATCTTGCAGTATTCGATCCTGTGTAGCCGACCGCATACCAGAGTCCGTCTGGCTGCGGAGGCTTGACACCTGGGCCGCCCAACTCGTCATTGAGCAATCCACTGACCATGAGCGCCTGATCGCGTAGCATCTCGGCATCTAACCGAAAACGCGGTCCACGCGCAAGCAGCCGATTCTCTGGGTCAAGCTCCGCCAGCTCTGGCGAAACGCAAGGCGACTGCCGATACGTGGCAGACATCACGATTGTTTTCATCAAACGCTTGACATCCCAGCCCGATTCTACGAATTCGACCGCGAGCCAATCGAGCATTTCCTGATGACTGGGGGGCTCCCCCTGTGACCCGAAGTCCTCGGATGTCTTAACGATGCCCGTGCCAAACAGTTGCTGCCACAGGCGATTGACTGTCACGCGTGCGGTCAGCGGATGCGTCGGATCGACCAGCCACTGGGCCAGACCGAGACGATCGGCTGGTTGCTCTGCAGTAATGGACGGCAGTGCATCGGGTGTGCGCCGACCAACGCGTTCGCGACGCTGATCATACTCGCCGCGAAAGAGAACAAACGACTCTTTGGGCTTTGCTAATTCTTTGAACACCAGCGTCGTCGGCAGCTTGCTGAACAGTTCCTTCCGCGACTTCTGCAACGACGTCAGCTTGTCGCGAGCCTCCACAAATCCAGCCTCATCGGCAATCGATTCGCGGTAGTACTTCTGCAACTCCTCACGCTGCTTCTCCGTTCGCTCAGCGCGGTCGTGACGAACAATCTTCATGATTGCTGGCGGAATTTCACTGGGAATCGGATCGCCTTTGCTAACGGACAGGCGGATGCGTCCGAATTGATGCTGTGAATAAATTGACTCATGCTTGAGCACAACCTTCAATAGCGCATCACCGTCTGCCCCGTACGGTTTATCAGTTGTGAAATAGGCGGTGCGGTCCTCGCGTTTGACGTGGCCTGCAATGGCCCAGCCGGTACTCGCCTTCCCATCAATCGCATTGGCGATCTTAAAGTCGCCGTCGGGCTGCTCGTAGTCGGCCCAAGATTGAGTAATATTCACACGCTGCCATTCAGTGGGCTTGTCCGCCGGAGCTACATAGGCTTCAAATTCCGTAAGCACGACGTTGCTGTTGGAACTGCGGCCGGCCCCGCCATTGGTCAACGACTCGTCGAGCAAAGCTTCCAACCGAATCGCCTGCCAAGCATTCCCCGCGATGAGGCCGATCACTTCGTAGACTTCCTTAGCTGGATTGACTCCGCTCGCCAGGATCGAACCATCGTCGCGTCGAGTTAGCGTGGCTCCGCCCTTAGAAACTAGCTCCTTCGGAACGAGAAGCTGCCAATCTCCGTTGTCGTCGGCCGCATCGGATTCCTGTTCATCTAGCAATGCCACTTCCCATGCCCGTTGCGCTGCGTCAACCGCAGGCCAAGGTGCTTTCAAACGTTCATTGAGTGCTGCGATCTGTTGATCGTAATCATCAAGTTGTTGCTGCTGCGCGTCCGACATCACACGGATTACGGGCTCATGGTCTTTCTTATTTCCATCGAGCGGTTTCCCATCGAGGCTGTTGAAATACGCAAACAGCGAATAGAAGTCCTTCATCGTGAGCGGATCGAATTTGTGATCGTGGCAGCGAGTGCATTCGAGAGTTGCGCCCATGAACACCGTGCCGAAAGTTACCACTCGATCGTTAACATTGCGTACATAGACCTCCTCATCAATCGAACCGCCCTCGCTGGTCGTCACATGGCAACGAAGAAATCCAGTCGCGATGAGTTGTTCTGGAGTTGCACCCGGTAGCAGGTCACCAGCCAGTTGCTCGACAATGAACTGATCGAACGGCTTGTTGTCATTGAACGCCCCGATAACCCAATCGCGATACGGCCACATTTCACGGTAGTTGTCCAGGTGCAATCCGTGCGTATCGCCGTAGCGAGCGGCGTCCAGCCAATACCTTGCCATGTGCTCGCCGTAACGAGTTGATCGCAGCAGCCGGTCAACCGCCTTCTCGTAGGCATCTTCTGATGGGTCTGCCACGAAGGCATCGACTTCTGCTGGCGTCGGCGGCATCCCGGTGAGGTCGAAAGTAACCCGACGCAGTAGCGTAACGGGATCCGCTTCGGGTGATGGTGAGAGCCCTTCCTTTTCCAATCGGGAGAGCACAAATCCGTCGAGTTCGCTGCGTGGCCACTCCGCATTCTCTACTACGGCTGGCTGCGGGCGCATCGGCACGTCGAATGACCAATGGTTTTGCCAGTCTGCCCCCTGTTCGATCCACGCGCGAATAACGTTGATTTCGTCTTGCGAAAGGGGTTTGTTCGTCTCGGCAGGTGGCATGCGCTCGTCAATGTCCTCCGTGATCAATCGCCGCAGGAGTTCGCTACCATGCACGTCGCCTGGCACGATCGCGCGTTCACCGGAGTCCGCTTCACCAAACGCACTCTCTTTCTTGTCCAGTCGTAGGCCACCTTCACGGTGCGCCTCATCAGGCCCGTGGCAGGCAAAGCACCGATCTGACAGGATCGGCCGAACATCGCGTCTGAAGTCGACTTCGTCCGCGCAAGCTGAGCAGGCACTGACAATAATCACTGAAGCAACGAGCGTCTTGTAGATCATCCGTCGATATCTCGCAAAGAAGTTGAAGCGTCAGCCATTCGCAGCCTCTCCAGATGCCGGCGGCCAGTCTCATCAATGCAGGATGAACCAACAACAACAAACTGCGCCTCTGCATCCACTTCTATTCTAATGGCGAAGGCGGCTGTTTTGAATCACTGAAAAAAGAATTGCCAAATGACTCAATGCCTATCATTAACAATTGCGTTTTCACTGCATTAAAAACAGTGGTAAACGTGTCCAATCCACTAGGCTGAGAGTCGCTTCTCGCCATGTTAAGAACATCCCAGCGTACTCCGTCGACCACATCGAGTTTGCTCTACTTCTATTGGTTTGTTCGCATCGTCATACCGGCGGATTGTATGTTTGCGATTGCGCGACTCGGCTGGTAGTAACGCGCTGCTACTGTTATTGCATCGCAGGCGGAACGATGTGCCGTGATCGGTAGAGAACGCACTTAGGCGTCGGAATACTTCCAGCGCAAGCAGGTGTAGAAAATCGAAGATCTAGAGGACGGCGTGGGGCAGCACTTCTCTGTGTTACTTCGCTTCGATCCACTCTGTCTCGAGCCGTTGAACCTGTCCCACTGGCACAACTTCTACTGTTTCAGCACTCTTAATGGCCGCGAAACACATTTCCAGTACTGCGAGATTGTCTGTACCACTGTGGTATGGCATTCGGTCTTCTTCGATAGCCACGATCAATTCGCTCATCGTGCCGTCGAATCCACCAGGAAACCAATTGCCGGTCAGCTTCGGGCTACCCTGACCTTGCTCGGTGTGAATGACAACGGTCTGGTCATCTAGCCCTGGGCCCTGACTGCGAATCGTGCCTTTGGATCCGGTGATATGCGTCTGATTGTTCGGCCCCCACTGGGTATTGGCACGAAAGGTAAGCGTCGCCTGAGAGTGCTCCAACTGCACGGTCACCTGAGCCAACAGAGGAGGAGCGATGTCTTGCTGGGGAGCCTTCAGCACCTGTGCGCTGACGAGGCCTGCATTTTGGCCACGCGTGTAGCAGTGCAGCATGTCGAACCAATGGATAGCAAAGTCATAGAGGATCAGATGCGGAATCCGTTCGAACGGTGTACCACGCACCCAAGTATGGTCCCAACAAATTATAGTATCGACGCTGGCCACTTCGCCGATCAGCTGGCTCTCAATCGCCTTGCGAATCCAACTCACCCAGGGAGCCCAACGACCGTTTTGATTCACGGCCAGTTTGAGATTTCTCTCCTCCGCCAACTGACACAAGCGACGACCGATCTCCAGGTCAGTGACGAAAGGCTTCTGGCTGAGCACATGCTTATTGGCTAGCAGTGCTTCTTCGACCAAAGTTGCCCGCGCTTTGGGATGCGTCGCGATATCGACGATGTCAATGTCTTCACGAGCCAGCACCTCGGCACTCGATGTGCAAACACTGGCTTGAGGATAGAACTTGTCGCGACGCTCCTTGGCGCGCTGCTCGTCGAGGTCGGTTAGGGCTACGACCTCGTAGCCGGCCGCCTTGTACGCGGTGAGGTGCTCCTCAGTAATTCCACCACAGCCGATAAGTCCGATTTTGGGTTCGTAGTTGCGTGGCCGTGCTGGCAGGTAATCCAACTCGGGGAGATCCATGTTGCCCACGACTTCGTCAGATCGGAGCGCATAGCTATCGGCACCTGGGCTCTTATCGGATTCCGCCATCTGTCTTCTCCCATGAATCGGAGGTCTATCGGTAGCCCGTTCCAATGCTAGCTCACTCGCGGCGATGCAGCATCGAGGCTTATCGTCTGCTTGACCGCGGCACTTTCATAGGCGGCGTCCGGGATTTGCTGGCCGATCCGACTTATTGCAGGTGAGAGCGGACCGGTGACTTCTTGGTCTTT
>JANQQA010000083.1 GCA_028285205.1 Bythopirellula sp.
AAGCATAGCATCAGGCTAGTTCAGTTCCGTGGTCTCGCCATTCCGATCCGGACATCCGAGACGAATCCATTCTCGCACTTCGTCTGCATCCCAACGTACTGTGCCAGCAATCGTGTGTGGTTTGGGCATATCGCCATTGCGTGCCCAGCGGCGGACCGTTGTCCTGCTGACATCAAACAGAAGTGCTAACGATTGGGCATCCACCAGCAACTTGGGAAGGTAAGTCAGGTCGAGATACGGGTAGAGAAATTGCTGTTCACGCTCTGAATGGTCGCTCCTGGGCGCTGTTTCGCTGCGCATGTCTAGCTTAGGACCGTGACGATCAGCTCGGTATGTCCCTTCTAAGATGTGCTGTTCCATTGACTTACGACGCCTTCCCATCGACTTACCCCTTTCTACAAACATCAATTTTTTGCCAAAGAATGTGCGCACCTACAGCCACGCTGTCCGCTTCAAAAGCTCCAGAGAATTGACCCACCCCCCCTACGTGAATCCGATCGATGCTTTGACCATCGCAATGACACCAGCACGGACGGCATCAGGGACGTCGTGCCAAAGTTCAACGACGATTGCTAATTCAGGATCGAGGGCGCACTGTGATGTGGGAAGTGCGCCGGATTTTGCGCCGCCTCGAGCGCTAGTCGCGGAATCGCTCGAAGAATGTCCGCTTCGTTCGACTCCCCTACGGGGTACTCTGAGATGCTGCACAGAGCCATTCTGAGGCGGCGGAGGTTTTGAAAGGTTTTTCCTTTTCTTTTACATAACCACGCCCTCTCGGCGCAGACGGCGACCGCGTAAGCTGTTACTAGTTCAGTGGTTGCGTCATCTCCTTCCTCAAACCGGGGCGACGTATTGAAAGGTTTGGTGCGAAAGGCCTTTCAAAAGCCCATTCGCACTCGCAACCGTCTTCAACTCTTCACAAGTACCCCTGCCGCGCAGCGGCGATCTGGCCCGCGACGCAGCCAAGACTGCTCCGGTCGGTGTCCTTCACGCCATCAAGCTTAGTGGATCGCGTGGCCCAATTTCAACGAGAATCTCGCGATTCGCATGGACTCTAGCAAACACGTTAGGGCGCAACGAGCACTCTACCGATTTCCTTCACGGCTTTAGCACATTTACGAGCGAACTCCCCATCTGCAAGTAAGTCCCGCTCGGTCTCTTAGGTCGAATCTACAGATTGTTCGATTCCGTGCCAGTTACTTCGCTCAGCAATCACCTAAGAAGCGGGCTTTGGCTCACCGAGATTAGTCGCTGAGTCGTTGAGCGAAGTAATTAGGCAATTTTGCCTAATGCAGTTCTGCCTGGCAATAGTTTGATTGCACTAACGATTGACTGATCACGCCGGCCGAAGCATCTTAAACCGGCTCCAGAACAGGTGTACGCGCAGTTGTAAATCCAGCTCGCGTCTCATGTACTTGTCTACCGAACGGGAAACTACTTCTTCCGAGAGTGATCTACTGAGGCGCGAAAATGCAATGATTGTGAGGAATATATGGCTTTTCGCATTCCTGCCACAGACTTTGCCTTTCCGGACGAAGGCGATCGAGGTACAGAGAATTGTGACTGAAATTCGCAACATCATGTTTGCAATACGCATCCATTGGGCAATGGTTGTGTGGATGATTCCAGAATCCAACAGACGACTACCCAACGTTGCGGATCGTCGTATAAAGCCGGAATGTCGTTCACATGATGGAAGGTCTTAAACCTAGGACTTGGAAAAATGGATAGGACATCTTCACTGTTGATTGTCGCAGTTTTGGTAGTTGCATCAAACGGATGCTGTCTCTGTAAGAAGAAAACGGAAACAGTACCTGTGACTGTGCCAACAATGACGCAGTGTGCGCCGATGTGTGCACCGCCGTGTGCACCGAATACTGCACCAAGCTACCCCTAGTCCGAAGGCTTATGTCCGTGGAGCAGTCCAGGCAGCGCACATCCTCAACTCTCACCGCGCTTTTGCGGAGAGGGCGATCGGAAGACCGCTTCGGTCAGGCCAATGTTGCAGTCTTTCTTGATCATAGACAGCCGCTGTCTTCCTAGTGACGTTTTTGACAACGCGATACTCCGGCTGCAGAGCCTATCAGAGCGGCCAAGTCCATTCGTTGTGGAGCGTTAATCAAGCGTGCCAATCCAGCAAGACCAACTCCCTGAGCGGGGCAGTAAAGCAGTGGCCAGCGTAAAAGGGCGTATTGAGACAAAGCTTGGCGACATATGGTGGGCCATAATGTTGCGTGGCCTGCTGGCGATCGCCCTGGGGCTGTGTGCATTCCTGTGGCCACAGAGAACGATAGGAATTCTCGTTAAGCTCCTGGGAGCTTACTTCATGACCGACGGCGTTATCGGCGCAGTTGGCGCTTACCGAAGTAGTGAGAAGGCCGCTCCGCTTATGCAAACCGTGGTTAGCCTGGCTCTTGGTTTCGCGCTACTCGTGTGGACTGGAGTCACAGCCAAGATATTCCTCGTACTCGTCGGCATCTGGCTGATCTTACAAGGTGTTGGCTTGTATCTATCTAGCAGGAACGTTGAACCGAACGAGAGCGAGCGCGGCTTGATGCAAGGCATCGGTATCGTAACGGCGCTGATCGGACTGGTGTTTGTCTTTTGGACCGACACCGGCGAAGTGGCGATCGCTTGGCTCGTTGGAATTGCGGCGGTTGTCTTAGGCGGATTACTTGTCTACTTGTCATCTCGAATCAAGCGATTGCAGGCATCGGTCAGGATGGTGGAAGTTGATGCCGCACATTTTCTTAGAGGAGTGATAAGTTCCTTCAGTTCGGTGGTGATTATAGCCACATTCAGTCTCAGCAGACGGCAGTGATAGTGGCCGGAAAAAATGACGCTGGCCGTTCTAGTCGCTCAGTACGGCGGCAAAACGACCTCGGGGCCAAGCCGTTCTTGAACCGCCCCGTAATAGGAACGCTTGCAGGCAATTCGGTTCCCTTCCGTATTCCGCAGGTGTCAGCTCCACCTCTTCACGTAAGGGAAGTGGCAATCTCGTCGTGGTAGAGGCAACCTCTCCTGCAAGAACTAGTCAAGTCAGGTTCTTAAGGGTCGGCATTTGGCATCTTCCTTGGAGGGTTTTTACCTTGTACTCTGCTGTAATCGTGGTGTGGGCGTGCCGTCATCGGTACGCCAGAATGGCAGCGACCCCTTAGCACTAGATTCACTCACTGACGGTGGATCTAGGATTGGGCAAGCTCAGTACTCGTTAGCTCCCTTGGAAGGACACCATATGCAATCACCGCATCCGAAGATTCCCTGTGTTTGCCTGGCCTTACTGTGCGGCCTTGGTCAGGCCGTTGCCCAGCAGTCGCGTTACTCGACTACCGAGTTCGAGGCCATCAACAACGCCTTTCGAGAGCATTATGCATCTGCCCGACTTCGTGAAGTCGCTGCGGCCGGGCCGATCATCCTGGCCACGGGGGATCGGCTTCTGTTACTGCACCAGGATCGCCGGCAAGAAGGCTCGCAAGTTCACACCAACTATCACGACTTAAAAACTCTGGCCCACTTGCCACTCACCGTTTTCTGCTTGACTAAGTCATTGGTCGAGGATCCAGCGGATGAGTCGATGCAGAGGCGAATGCAATCGTTTGCCGAATCTATGTCCGCCCTCGACGACGCCCTGAGCGTGGCGTTCACCGAGCCGAAGCAAGTGGAGGCTCAGCGGCGGTTGCTTGAGAAATGTCGCGCGCTGCTGACACGAGCGATGGCCAGCGGCAGGGTGACCAGCGAAGTGCTGGACGAGTTCGCCGAAGCCGTGCGGCCCGCGATCATTGCAAATGCAAGGCAGGCGGTGAGACTTCGCATCGACAATTACCAGCAGCAGATGCTCATCTGGCGAGGCGAAATGGCGGAAACCGATTGGGAACGTCTGTCGATCATTGTGCCTGGGGCATCGCTCTCACGGGCAAACAGCTTAGCAGTCTCCTACTTTGGCAAGGTACTCGAACAGTCTGGAGAAGGTGGCCGCCTCATCTACGCTGAGTCACGTTCTGATGAAGAGCAGGCAATTGAACTGCTCGGCACTCATCTGTTGGACGCTCAAATCGGCGAGGTGTTCTTCGACGATGTCTCGCGCATGAAGCGCGATCTACTCGGACCACACGCCAACGTGTACCTGGACAGTCTCGACTTCGACGCTTTCCGTCCCAGGTCGGGCGGTGCTGACAGGAAGTAGCAGATCGGCAGGGAATACGGAGCTTGTAGAATTCCAATCTGCACGTCATTCACTTCGAGGCTTGCGATTCGAAGGCCCCACTTTGGGCGTCGCGCAGATCTGAAGCGACCCATTAGCGCCGCAGTCACCGGAAGCGGAGAGAACTGCGTGGACTTGCGGTGTTGTAGTGCATCCTCCAACGCTCGATGAGCACCTTGGCGTCGCTGAGGGTCTTGAACCACTCTCGCTTCAGCAGTTTATCGCGGAGCCTCCCATTACAGCTTTCGACGTATCCGCTCTCCCAAGGACTGCCTGGTGTAACAGCGTTGGCACGTCCCCACGCTGCAGCCAAAGCTGCTCGGGTCGGTGTCGTTTATGCCATGGAGCTTAGTGGATCGCGCGGCACAATTTCAACGAGAATCGTGCGATTCCGATGGACTCTCGGACCACGATTGGTACTCACTTAAGCAATCTTCGCGGCTAACAAACTTCTTCCAGACGAGACGGCCTCGATAGCCGTATTCTCGGCCTTCTTCCACTTCGTGGATGACATATTGAAAATCCCAAGCCGGCTTTCGCTGGTCATCTTTGACCTTGAATTTGAATAGACTGAAGCGAATCTCCTCATCGGTCGAACAGGCACGATCGAACATCAACATCAATGCCATGTTATTGCTCGCACGCCCGACGTAGAACGGTTTTGTGAAACGGGGCCAGTCGTAACTCCAAACGTTCAGCTTGAAGTTGTGATCGTCATCATACTGCAGCGGCGAGGCTGAGACATGGCGGTAGGTACCGCCACCGATATAGTCCGGATGGATGTTAGGAGCGTCGGCGGCGATCCACTTTTCGGGGCCATCGGCCTGCTCTTTGCCGAGAAAATGCAGTGCCACATCTTCAACCTGATTCATGTAGTTGGCCCAAAAGAAGATGGCGTAACCGCGGGAGCCGAATCTCGTTCGATCGTGTGGGATGCATTTAAACTCGAAATCAACATAGTGCGGTGCGACGACAGAATATCGCAGGCTACTCGACACGTCCCATGGGCTGTCTTCACGCCGACGACGGAGTTCGACGGTGCGATCATCGATTCGATGCAACGTGTAGCTGCCTTGGCGAGGTGTGAACATGTTATGTTCATTTTTTTGCCCAGAGATAATGTGCTCATAATTCAGCCCTGCGGACGTGCTGCTACCTTCAGGGTCAAAGGCGTCGTATCCGTCGGCATCCTGTACGTTGACCAGCGACTGCAAGCCACTTAGCACTCGAGGCGACTGAGAATTGTCGCGGAAGAGAACGGCAAGTGCCCCTTCATTCACCGACATTGTTTCATCGGCTATGACTACCGAGAACGCCGTCGATGCTAGTACTGCAGTGACAAATTGTATCGACCTGTTGAATACTGCCATTCCAGTCTGAGCCGCAACACTACTCATTGCCATTGATACGCTGCTTTCAATAATGACGGGCTGAGATTCTGAAGATTCATGCGACGTGGTTCATAATCCGTTTCAGTTTTTGGTCAGCGACGAAGTGAGTTTCGCCGGCGACGAATCTAGGTCGAGCAAGGTGGAGTGAATGTCACGAGTTCTCAATAGGCGCGATAGCGAATGTCTTGGAGTCGCTGGTTGGTTGCGGGATCCGTAATTCTGACAAAGCACGCGGCCAGTCGCGGGGTTTCGTAACTCATTGCCAGCCCTGGGTAGACGATGACCAGTTCATTGTCGCCGGCCATCAAATTGATCGGTTCGCCGTCCTCTATGCTTGCCCCATTGAGCAGCACGTCACAGCGATCGCTGTGACTAACAACAATTTTCGCGGAGCGTGCGATCGGCGAGTATATGTTCGATCGCAGCACATAGGTTGGCGAAACTGCATCCCATGTGCCCATGGTGCGAACATATTCAGGATTCAACCATTCATGGTTGATATAGCCGTCGCGTGCGTTCGAGCGCCATTTGACGACCGTTCCGTCCAACAATCGCCATTCCTCGGGACACTCACCCTGCTGAACTTGTTCGATGAAGGACGTCGATTCGAATTGCTCATTGGTAATTGGGCCCAACAGTGAAAACCCGTTGATTGGCCACGCGTCATTTGGCCTCTCACCTGGCCGTTGGCAAGTGAAGTGCAGTCTGCCCGGTTCGCCATTCTGCACAAAGTCCAACTGTGCAGCAAAATGCGCGCGGCCTAGCCGCTGCTGCGCTCCGTCGCGTGTCAGAAGACCTGCAGCAACCCGCATGGTTTCGTGTGCTGCAATTGTCGTCCGGTCGACCTCAGGCTTCGCAACCTGCCAGCCGATTGGCGTTCGCCATCGTAAGCGAATGTTTTCGAATGGATGTTCACTATCGTTTGCGACCTGCAAGAGCAACTGATCATCTGCCGACGACAAGATCCCTCGAACTTGCGGAAAGTCTGGATCATCGTGCTGATTGCCGATCTGAATAGCATTATCTGCGTTTGCAATATGGCCAATTTTCTCGGGTAGTGCCTGGTCGCGATCATGTGCGACGTGGAACATGCTACGGTTCGTCAAATTGCGGTTGGAAGACACAATCGATGCCGTTTGGCATAAGATGTTGCTGATATCACTGGCATCAATGTCGGAGACCGCAATCGTCAGTGGTGTTGAATCGTCTAGCGAGAGCAATTCTGGGCGATTTCGAAGCTCAATCGTGATTTCCCGACCCTCTCGCGAAATAGGTTTGATCTGTACAGAACGAAACTGCCGACGGTAGGCAGCGTACTCGTTCTGATTACAGTGCCAGATGTCTTTTAGATTCGCCAGAAACTCGAGGCGGGCTCGCAGTTCGTCATACCCATATTGCAATCTTTGCGTCCCGTACCACGCGTGCATCGAGTTGGAGATCATCGGCCAGTCCTCAATCAGACCATCGTCGGCGTAAGCCCAATTCACGGACTTGCGAAACTCATCCAACGAGTTGTTTTCCGGCGGCATGATTGGACTGAGCTCGAGATCGTGCTCGACATCTTCAAAGAAGTTCAGGTACTCGGCGACGTGATAGAAGCCCGCACGCCGCAGTGTCTTCAGCGAACGCTCAAGAACTCGTCTGCCTTCGGGTTCAGGGCGAAGGTCAACAAACGAATAGGCATAGGATGTGACCGGCCGATCTAACGCAGACTCCCAGTCGATTCGCACGCCCGACGTTTCAGCAAACATACGATTGCTATGAAAATATGTAAGATAGGGATGTGTCAGCGAGTGTCCGCCAATCGAGTTGCCGCCTTGCAGCAATTCTCTAGCCACCGGAAGGTAATCGGCTGGTTGCCCACCTGGGTAGAAGTCTCGGCCGTTTAGGTACCAAGTTCCCCGAATCCCATACTCTTCCATTACTTCCCGCGTCCGAGGATTGTCGCTCGTCCAGTTGTCATCCCAGCGGCATGAAACCGCCCGATGATGACCATCATAAAGGGGCTCGACAGAAATCCGTGCTCGTGCGGCGGCCGTCTTGTTGGCAAAGACGATGGTTACTTGCTGCGTGTAGGTGTCCGATTCGGCTTTAGCGGTCGCGGTTTCGTAAGTGGAATCGTTTTCCCCCCACAGGACTGTCTGCGCGCAACATACAATGGTTATGACAAGTAGCCAGATTCTCGGCAGTCTGTTCACGGCATTATCGCTCCGTGGGCTTGAACGGCTGGCCATACGCGTCATTCCGTCGAAAGGTGGGGAGATCAACTTGATCGGTCAGCAAGCTATAACGATGTGGCTTACGCCAAGCGTTACCCCACAGCGTGTTTTTTCGATAGGCGCGCAGGGCGTTGAGGTCGAGCGACGCGACAAACAATCCCTCATGCTCGCCAGCACTCAGCAGTCGCGTTCCCCCAGCGTCGAACCCGGTAGATTGACCGTTGTGCAACGGTCTTGGGTAATTTGCGATCGCCACAGCCGTAGCATTTTCGTAGGCGCGTACCTGGAATTGGGCGATGCGCAAGGAATCAAGCAGACAGGCATTGGGTGTGATGACCAATTCAGCGCCTTGCAGCATCAAGCTCCGCATGCTTTCCGGAAACTCACGGTCGAAACAGATCATCGCACCAACTCGAACACGACCCTTGGCCGTTTCTAACTCGACAGTTGGCCAATTATCACCAGCCGTCAACGCAGCCTCAAATGCGAAGTCGCAGGTGTGTACTTTGGCATAAGTGAGCACGATGTCTCCGTGGCGGTCAATCAGACTGATGCAGTTGCGGGGTTTGTCGGGCCATTGCTGCAAGTAGGTTGTGCCAATTGCCAATCGCAGCTCTCTGGCCAGCTTCCTGAATTCACCAACCCACGGCCCATCCGTACTGATCGCCTGCTTCTGCCATTCTCGCGCCGTTTCCTGGTCGAATTTGATGAACCCTTGGTAGCCTATATTCCACATCTCCGGCATGAGTAAGATGTCCGCCTTCTGCGCCGCCGCCTCTCGACAATAGCGCTTGGCGATTTCCAGATTCTCCTGCTGATCATTCCCGGCCGGGATAGCCTGCATCAATGCAATCCGCAGCGTGTGCGCATCGCCATCCGTGGTGGCGTTGGACGCAGCTTGTTGCGGTTGAGCGATTCCGTCGGCAGCTGGCAATCCAGCCGCGACTGCGGCTGCCGCAAGAATTACACGACGGGCGATGGCAGCAATGCCAGTTCTCATAAGTTCACCTTCAGCTAGCTGAGCAAATGTGTTTTCTTCGACGGATCGCCGGGTAAACCTGAACCACATTCATCGGCGCGGGGCCTCACCGTCGATCGAGCTGCGCTGTCTGGGTGTCAGCGACGAGATTCTCATCTTGATGTACACGGACCCTACACATCTTTTCGTGTTGTGCCCCGCAGATCTAACGACAATTCTTCCATACTTTCCTGAACTGATGAATCTGCAATTTGCATACATTGCGCCGCTTGACCGTCTCACGGTGCTTGGCAAACTGGAACTTAGATACACCACTGACGACCTCTTCGATTGGCTGGCGGCTTCAAATGAAACCTAGATCGAAAGCGGTTCTTCGAGTCTCCATAAGCAAAAGGAACATCGGATGGAAGTGGCTAATCGTGATTCGCATGGCTAGAACTGCCATTGAAGTATCCGGTCGTAGCACGAGCTAACTAGCAGAGAGCGTTCGTCACGGCTGAAAGTGCTCGTGCCTCTCGACATGCCGATCAGCAGTACGTGACGACGGACGTCGAGATGGATCTCGCCCTGCCCCGCTTCGCCGCGGTGGCGATTTCGATGCATTCGCTTTACCGTCCTTCAAGAATGACGCCTCGATTACCTACGAGAGTTGGACGTGGTGATTCGTGACCGACTTGAACTTTAAGCGGCGGGTCGTCCGAGAAGTTGTTGTGTTGGATCATAATGTTCCTCCCAGAGGCAATCTTGAAGGACGGCGAAGCGGTGTCTGGCGTTGGAGCGAAATCGGTCATCTCAATCGTGTTGGATCGAAAATCTAGACCATCGATTGCCAGGCCTTCCACAATCAGCCGATGAAAAGTCTCGATCTTGTTTTGCTCGAACGTGATTCCTCCGTGGTAGAGCGCGTCTGGATATCGCGTTGCATCGATTTGAGGAGCAACGCGTAGCACTGCCCCCGCGTTGTTGCGAAACAGATTACGGCGAATAAGCACGTTGCGAGTGGGGCCTGATTCCCACCAAAAGCCGTTGTCACCTTCAAACTGAATGCCCGCCATCGACGAATGTTCGAACGTACTGTCTTCAATCAGCACGTCGCCGGCAGTGGCTATCAACATCGTGCGAGCGCGGTTATTTCGTACGGTGCACGACCGGATGGTCAGCTTTGGTTGCCAAGTGGTGTTGTAAAGGGCAGACGCTTCTCGCACCCCGTCTGCGGGCAGTTGATTCAATGTCACCTCGAACAGGTCCGAGTTCAGTTCGCGCGTAGAAACAACAGACGCATCCGCGTAGGGCTGCAAATTGCCGCTCGTTAGGAATCGAACCTCGTCGCCTGCTTCCATCACGATCAGCCCGCGCTGTTGACTGTGGATGCGACGGCAGATTAATGTCTTGTCTCCGATCAGCCGCTCAATGCGAACGAAACAGCCATGAATGTTGGTTGCATCGTCGAGCATGTTCTCGAATGTACAATCCTCCAAGAGGATGTCACCGCGGCAACCATTGAAATGAGTGGCATCGGCAGTTGTCGTCACGAGTCGACCGGAGTCGGGCGGCAATGTGACGTTCACATTGCGTAGCGTAGCCCCATCGGTCCGTTGTACGATGATTCCCATGCCACCGGCATGGTGGATCGTGACATCCTCGATGTGTAGGTCTTTGGATCGTGCGATGCGAATCGCGGGCGAAGTGCGATTGGGACTTACCATTCCTTTGACGGTGAGTACCCAACCAACGTTCGGCATCAGACGGACCGCGTCGAAAATTCGAATCACGCCGGCCGCGACTTCCTGGACTTGTGGGTCGGGTTCCAATGCCCACTGATGTTCACCTGGAATTGGGTGTTTAGTGTTGCCGTCGAACCACATGTTCCACTGCAGATTATGTTCCCATGCCATTCGCTCAGTCGTCGGTGGCGCCCATTCCTTCCATGTGTTTGGCGTCGGACTCGGTTTCTCACGGAAGATTAGTCGCTGTCCGCGAACTTCGTAGACGACTTCTTCATGTACACGCAGATCGAATGCGTTCAGCTCCGGATGGAGAGCGATGACTTCACCTTGAAAATGAAAAGGGTTTGCCCAATCAATGCTGAATCCCTTGAGGGTCAAGGCTGTGGCTTCGTCTGCACTGATGGGGATCAGCTGGCCATGGCAGACTAGGTGAGCGTCTTTCCCAATGAGGGAGAAGTCTTTCATTCCGCTCAGCAGAAAGGCGACGCGTTTCACACCCGGGTTGTTGTTCGCGACGGCCAGGTTTTCTTCGAAAGCATAGTCCGGATAGAGATGCCAAGCGCCCGTTGGGATTATGAGTCCGTCAGCGTTCTGTTGCTTGCAGGCTTCCACTGCGCGACGGAATATCGGCGTAGCGTCATCGCCGCTGGCAAGTTCAGCAAGCCCGAAATCGGCTGCGTCAATCAGTCTTGCGGAAGCGAAGGTGGCAGACACCGACAGTTGGTGTGACGCGATAAGCAGTAAACTCAGAATTCTCAGTGCTTTCACTCGTTCAACTCCGTAGAGAACGAATACTTCCCAGAGCCAATCTGAAAGATCGCGGTACCACCGTCCAAACGCAGATCGCGAACATCAGGAGCCGTGCCGATGGGTCCATCATCCAGCAACAGTTTTTTCTCATCACGACAGGGAAGGCGTATCGTGGCGGTCGTATTGGAGGGAATCGCTACATCCAACTGAAATGCATCAGCGTCCTTCTTCCAGTGCGACGAGATTCGTCCGTGAATGCTCTCATAATCAACGTTGGCCCAAGTGAGCTTTCCGCCGGGCTGCGGCGAGATCTCAAAATGTTTGTAGCCAGGCTGCAGACGACGAATGCCACCGATGTTCTCGGCCATCCACTGATAGACAGCGCCAAAAGAGTAGTGGGCGAACGAGTTCATGCCAGGATCCTGAAACCCTCGTTCGGGCGTCCACCCATCCCAGCGTTCCCAAATACTCGTGGCGCCTTGCTTTATCGAGAATCCCCAGGAGGGAAACGTCTCGTTGTGGATGAGTCGATAGGCGACATCGTTGCGCCCAATCGAGGCAAGAGTCAGCATGAGATCCTTTGTGCCCACGAAACCTGTCGACAAGTGATAGCCTCGCTTTGCAATGTCGGCTACAAGGTGCTTTGCCGCGCCCATCTTCCGCTCACCGTCCAACAGGTTATTCGACAAGGCGAGGACGTAACAGCACTGGGTAGCGCCCTCAATTCGGCCGTCGTCTGTCACGTAAGTGTCGTTGAATGCTGATTTGATTTCCTCAAAGAGTTTCTGGTATTGAATCGCATCATCCTCAAACCCCAAGACTTCAGCTGACTTCGCGACAAGTTGCACCGAGTGAGCAAAATAGGCCGTGTAGATCACCTCTTTCGGAGTGTCCGCGTCGATATTCAGCCAATCGCCAAAACAATGGAATTCGTCGGGCGGCAACAGTCCGCCTTTGCTCCGCCCGCGGCAAAACTCGATAAAATTTCTCATCGAAGGATAATGCCGCTCGAGTATTCGCCGGTCGTCGTACACCTCGTAGACAGTCCACGGACAAATCACACCAGCATCAGCCCAGGCTGGCCCACCATCGTCCCCCGCTACCTTTAGCGGCGCCACCATGGGGAATTGGCCATCCGCGCGTTGCGCGTCTTTCAGATCGATGAGCCACTTGTCGAAGAAAGCTTGCACGTCGGTATTCAGGCAAGCCGTAGCGACGTAGACTTGCGCATCCCCAGTCCAACCAAGTCGTTCGTCGCGCTGGGGACAGTCGGTGGGTATATCGATGAAGTTGGCATATTGCGTCCAAAGTATGTTCTTGTGCAGTCGATTAAGAGACGGATCGGAGCACTCGAACGATCCAGCTAGTGGGGTGTCGCTGCTCAGTGCGATGCCGGTCACGGTATCGTCGTTCGGCGGGGAGCTTAGTCCCGTCAGTTCAACGTATTGAAAGCCGTGGAAAGTGAAGCGCGGCTGCCAGGTTTCGACGCCACTTCCTCTGCAGATATACGTATCGACAGTCCGAGCGCCTCTTAGATTAGTGGTGTAGACGGTGCCATCGGGATTCAATCGCTCGGCAAATCGAAGTCGAATCTTCTGTCCAGACTTGCCTTGCACCTTGAGGCGCACCACGCCGGCAAAGTTTTGTCCCAAGTCGAATACGTAGGTGCCTGGAGCGGGTTCAGTGATTTCAACGGGCTTGAATTCTTCGATGACCGTCACAGGTGGGCCTGGTGAAGATTCCACTTCGGTGGGGAACTGTGTCCCGACGTCTACTGCTTGCCAGTTCGCATCGTCGAAGCCGGGTAAGTCCCATCCGTCTTGAGCGAGTCGCGCATCATAGAGCTCACCCATCAAGAAGTCTGCTTCGCGAGTTGGCCCGGCAGTGGCTTTCCACTTGGGTCCCGTACCAATGATCTCGGACGTTCCATCCTGGTACAGCAGATGAAGTTGCATTTTCAGGCGAGGGCTCTTTCCGTAATGATCTCGGTTGCGACCCCAACCGATGTAGCCGCTAAACCATCCGTCGGATAAAGCGCCGCCTAGAGCGTTCGCGCCAGATTGAACCAGCTCGGTTACGTTGTAAGTGCGGTAGTAAACTCGTTTGGAATAGTCCGTCCAACCGGGAGTGAAGTACTCGTCCGACACACGCTCGCCGTTTAAGTACGCATCGCAATTGCCGAGCGCCGTGACGTACAACGTGGCAGAATCTATCGCCTTAGAGAGTTCAAATTCCTGGCGCATGAGCGGGACGGGAGGTAGAAACAAATCCTGCAACTTGGCCGTTCCCCACGGTTCTATGCCGTAAGACCCGACTACGGAACAAGGTTTGAGATCAGACTCATTAACGGACTCAGTCGGCCACTCGTGTCCTGGTGAAGTCGAGCAAAGCCAGGAATCGTCGGAAACGATTTCAATTTCTTCGCCCGTGTTGGTCAGTATGTCTAAACGAACCAGCAACCCCGACGGACCTTCCGACTCATTGCGGACATTGAATCGCAATTCGTTAGATCCGGCTTTGAGCACATCTGCTACAGCCACTGGCTTTACCTTCTTCCAACCTGGCTCACCGTGCACTATCATCTTACCGTTGATCGCCATCCAGAGTTTGTCGTCCGCGATGGCCAATATTTCTGCGCGGTCAAGAACTACGTCCGCGGGCAACGTAAAACGAGCAAGATAGAGGCGGTGTCCTTGAGGCACCTGCTCGGAAGAATCGTCGGGATGACAGATCCACTTTGAGGCATGCAGATCGGCTTCTGGATATTCAACCTTGCGTTCGGCATCATAGCCGATCCACTCCGCTTGCCATTCCTGCGGATGAAGAAGGCCCATCGACCAGACTGCTGGCGGACTCCAACCCGACGGCTTACCATCTTTGTCCCAAACCATCACCTTCCAATGGCAGCGTTGCCCAGACTCAAGTGACTTTCCTGCGTAGACGACTGATGAGTTGTTGCTGCCATCAACTTTTCCGCTGTCCCACAGGTCCGCTTGACCATTGGCCAGGTGATCGCGGCTACTAGCGACAAAAACTCGGAATGCTGATTGCATTTCGCCACGTCTATCAGACTGAATGATCCAACTCAGGCGCGGCTTGATCTCGCCAATTCCCAATGGATCGGTTCGCGACTCACAGCGCAGCCGCTCGATGCGAACATCAGATTGGCCAGATGCGTTGGAACTTGCAGACGCACACGTCAACAATGTCCACGCAATCAATACGGACTGGCGAATTAGTTGGCGTGAGTAGCTGTTCATCTTCATGGTTGTATTTCTTAGATGGTGTTTCCAAATCAAACAGTTTCGAATCCCTCACGCTGACGGCGGCTTTGCCATTTGGCGGCCTCATCATCTTCCAAAATGCATTCCGCCGCCGGATCCCACTTCACTCCACGACCGAGCCTCATCGCGATGTTCGCCAAGTGACAAATATCTAGCGAACGAATATGGCTGGCGGCGTCAGACATCGACTCGGTCCGTTCGCGACAGCTCCAATAGAAGTTCGCAAAATGGTTCATCACGTCCCTTCCCTTCCGTAACGAATCACGCAGATCACTCATTTGCGGTGAATCGGAAAGCTGTTCAACCGGCTTGCCCGTTAATTTGCCTCGATTCACAAAGTAGCGACCGTCCTCGCATTCGAAGAGCACGCCATTCTCGAAGCCGAGATCCACCGCGTTGTCACGAATGACGATTTCCGATCCGTTAGCCAGTTTGCAATCCACACGGAAGCTTGTCGCGGTGTTGTAACTGTCCGTGACTGTTGGCATGCCGTTCTCAAACGGAACTGGATGTTTGGCGTTTACAAGTTCGATGCTAATCGGTCCTTTGATTTCCGGCTCTAAAGCCCACTGAGCGATGTCTACATGATGGGCACCCCAATCGGTCATTTTCCCGCCCGAGTACTCGTACCACCAACGAAAATTGCCGTGACAGCGTTGAGGAATGTATTCCGTCATCGGCGCTTGGCCCAACCATTGGTTCCAATCGAGCTCGGCTGGTGGCTGCTCCGTCGCAAAGGGGCCGCCAACTGGGCCACCGCCAATGGCGACAGTTATCTGCTTGACTTTCCCGATCATCCCTGATCGCGCCAAAGCAACAGCTGTCTGAAAATTCGGGTCACTACGCTGCTGGGTACCGACTTGCAGTATGCGATCAGTTTCGCTCAGCGCGTCGCGAATACGTCGACCTTCTGCGATCGTCAGTGTCAGCGGTTTCTCACAATAGACATCTTTTCCATTTCGCAGCGCATCGACGGTGATCTTGGTATGCCAATGGTCAGGAGTGCAAACGAAGAACACGTCGATATCTTCTCGATCAAGCAACTGCTGATAGTCGCTGCAGACGAATGCTTGATCTTTTGCGAACGTCTTGTTGTAGAAGCTCGCACTCGCCCGATCGACGTCGCAGATGGCCTTTATTTCAAAATACGGCTTGAATTGGTGCGCCGCGTGGAAACGGGCAATTCCGCCCGTGCCGATGACCGCTGCACTCAGGCGATCACTCGCTGGTAGCGACTCATTTGCGATCGAATGGTGCGAGAAACCCGCGATAGCACCAGTCCCAACGGCTGCCTGTTGAAGGAACGATCGACGGTTGACACGACGATAGCTTGTTCGATGGTGCATCTCTGGACTCGCGCTGCGATTACAATGTCAATTTGCAATTAACTCATTGGTTTTGTGACCGAAACCACTGGATGATCTCTTGCTCTCGCTTCAGTGCAGATGCCGGGATCTCCGCCGGCTCGACCAGCGTGTCATCGAGTCGTTCGTTAGGAGCAAGCTTTCGTAGCTTGATACCTCGGAACCAGACAGGATCGCCGTGATCTTGCAGATGTAGTTGACCACTGCGTTTGCTCAGATCCCCGTTGAGTTGCTGCAAGAGCTCAACGTTGGAAGCCCATTGTGGATCGGCATAATCAAAGCCAACGACTTTCTTTCCGTTCAGCCAGTGTTGGATAGTCGTGCCCTGGCAAATGACCCGACCCGTGTTCCATTGTCCCGGCGGCTTGGTAGCATCTTCTGAAGGCGCCATACAAAAGTAGAGCGAAGCAGCACTCGTACGGGGATTCTGGCCATCCTTGTGGTCGGCATTATCAAGAATCTGATACTCGTATTGGCCCGGGCGATAGTAAACGCCACTGTTCGAACCCTTGCTAACTTTCCACTGAAACCTCAATTCGAAGTCATCAGGCAGAGGCTGTGCGGCGTAGGTCAGGAACCCGCCGTCGGCAGCGCGATAGATGGTTCCATTCTCGACTTTCCAGTTCCCTTTTTGACTCCAGTCGTTCAGATCACGGCCGTTAAATAGAGATTCGAAACCTGCGTCGATTTCCGCCGCCGATAGCGTGTTGGCATTCTCAGCCGTTTCTGTAGCCAGCACAGAAGCTTGCAGATAAACGGCCGCTACATGGCATGCAAGACCGTAGCACACGCTGCTCCAACACGCACTGACTAGGCGCGTCTTAGTTGCCAGCCTGTCTCTGGGGCACAAGCGAAAGAGCTTAGTTTGCATTTGGCTTCTCGCTGATGGGCGATTCTCTCTTGGCAGTAACTCGCGGTTGAGGGAGGTCTCGGATCAATACAAAACGCCAAGAATCGGCCGTCGATTGAAACCTCACTATGCCGGTCTCGTCAGCTTTGCCGACTTCTTCTTGGACTTCACCGAATTCGTCCATGCGGCAAACACGGAGCTGATCACCAGTCTGCCAGCCGGTTATTCCAACTATGTTCAATTCGCATTCAGATCCGGGTGTAACAAACAGGTTCCACCGCTGCTGTCCCGTTCGAAACGCCGTAAAGCGCCCGTTGCACTTTACGTTCTCGATCGTCCTTTTGCCGTCAGCTTCCACTGTGAGATACCCGGGCTTGCGGATGATTGTCTGAGCTGAGTCATTGTTCCAAAGCCGCGTCTGTAGAAGCCCCGGCCCTGTGGCGAAGTATCCGCGCGGCGCTAGCACTACCGATTGCTGACCAATAACACACGACCTTGGTTCATCAGAAAAGTTGACGACGACCGTTGTTCCGTTTGCAAACTGCGTACGTTGAACCGCTCGATCCTCGAAGACAAACTCATGCTTCAACATCTGCTCAAACGAGACGACTTCGTGCAGGGGACACGTATCATGGAAAGTCCTCAGCATTCTGTGACGCTCTTCTGGAAGCTGGTATCCAGTTCCATTCATCCAGAATAGCGGAGTCGTCCCATGCAGAATGTTAAAAAGATCTTTCCTGTCAGACAGCTCGGGTGCCGCTTCGTAGAGTAGCCCCGCGGTATCGCCCCAGTACCAGGTGGTCACGACGGAATCGTGATAAACCAATTCCCATAGCGGCACGCGATGTTCGTAGCCGATACCGTACTTGAGATAGTCTTCTGTCAGCTGATCACGTCGAGGTCGATCGAGGTACCCAGCTGGCCACGATGACCACCAAAACGGCCCACTCATCGCTCCTTCGATGTACTCCACTTGATCAGTGGCCCAGTCGTTGCCATGCTCCGTGCCAATAACGAGTCCATACTCGTTCATCGTCTCATACAGAGCGCGCCTATTCGCCATATCCTGACGCCGATTGAGAGTATGCTCAGGGTGATAATCTTCAAGAAGTTCAGCAGCTGCGGCAACGTCGATGAAACGCGCGTTGTAGGGCAACTTGCTCAGCTCCTTGGGCGTATACGCCTGTGCTGCGTTCTCCCAGCACGCTGACGAACGCCAGTACATCTGTTGGCCATTTCGTAGCTTCCAGCCATGTTTGGGCGATCCACCCGGACGCGATCGCACAGCGGTGCGGTCAACACGATCACGCTGAAAATAGGTTTTGCCCTCGAGTATGTCCGTGTAGCTGTCGTAGCGCCCGGTGAGGTAACCAAGCCCATTGAGCCAATCTATGGTGGCAGGCTTTTTGCAATTGCTTATGATTCCACGCTCGACGCCCAAGGGGCGCATCGTGCGGATATATCTTTCAGCAGATTTTTCGTCACCCCATAGCGAAGGTGCACCTTTGAGCCGAGCGACCAAGGGCTTTTCTCTCGACTTCTCCTCAAGAGTTTTGAAGCGCCCTTGTTGCCGCAGGTATTCGCGATACCGCTGAGCTAGTGCAACGTATCCTCCTGAATCGGAGAATCTCATTGAAACCGATCGCTTGTAGCCAAAACGATCCAGCGTGGGCAGCCAGCGCACTTCCGGCCAGTGAAGTCCATCTTTGTGACCGACGAAGGCGACCTCCGCATCGGCTGGCGATTCGACCAGTAGCATCATGCCATCGCCTCGCTTTTCATCGAACAAGCCGACCCAGGGCATGTCGAGGCAGTGAGTATTGCCGTAGACACGCAGTGGCCAATTCGCGTAGGTCGCGTCGCGTTGATTGAGTAATACTCCGCAAGAACGATCGCAGAATACAAAATGTCCGTCTGATAGGTCGGTAGAGAACCGTGGTGGAAATCGCGACGCAGCCGCGATCGGAACTTCAGCTGAAGCCGATTCAATCGAGAACCTGACAGCGCGGTCGTCGGTCACTTCAATTTCGCCCAAAAGTGGGGCCTTCGCAAACCGATCGTACATCTTCACGGTAAGTGAGCGGGGATTCTGTTTTTCAATGCCAACCAATGACAGCCAATTGGATACTGGCTCGCTACGCCAAACTCGACCCGTTTTCTTGTCCTCGATGACGTAGACGTGTTTCGACGAGTCAACAGTCACCGACAGATCATCGACCGAAATCTTAGTTGAGTCCAAATCGCTTTGATCGTTCTTCAACCCGTCGTCTGCGCGCCACGGTTCAGGCGGCACCAGTATCACGTCGGACAGCGAAAGCTGATGTGGTTGTTTACCGAAGGCAAAGCGGATGGCTCTGATTCGCCCGGAATCGGCTAAGGGAAGTCGGTAGCGATGCCACTGTCCATCTGGCTGAAACAGAACCCTGCGGAAATTTTTCCAGTCGGTTTCCCCCTCCGAACTCCAGTAGACGACGTATTCACCAATCTCGCCGTGCACCTTCGTTTTCATACTGAAGTGCAGCTCAACTGGGCTTTCGATCGCCGTCTGTGAGACGTCGATATCGATCAGGGCATCGAGGTCCTGCTGGTTGGTATCTACCGTGAACCCATTCTCGACAGACTCCACACGACAGTTGACCTCTCGGAAATTGCTTGAGGAATCTTCGAACAGCTGGATCGCTTGCGAGCTTGCATTACAGGCAAGCAACACCGTTAGCGCCCACCAGCAGCTACCAGCGCGAAGTACGCAGCGTTTCAGAACGACCAAATTGACACCAATCAAGCGAGGAATCATTGTGCTGCTCTTGCAATGTCCTCGTAGATGGCTAGTGCGTTTTGATATTCTTCAAGTGCTTCCGCGGTGAGAATCGCGCGATTGTCTTCAATCTCTTCCCTCATGCGTGAGATCAGGTAAGAGATTTCGGCCTTGCGAGGGCGGAGGGGCCGGTCTGCGATGTCGACATACACAGGGTTTGTGTGTGCGAAACGAATTCGCCCTTCGGGATGATTTTCGAAGCAGCGGACCGCAACCCAAAATGATTCATCATCAGTGATTAATTCACTTAGAACCGTGGCAAACCCACTCGACGGGCGAGATTTGTTGTCAGGGACAATCACTTTCGAAACGCGGCCGTTGACGACCAGTTCAATCCGCTCGAGGGGACGTTTGCTTTCGACAGTGCCATCGATCGCTAGACGAGCCTCGTTGGGCGACTGATAGGTAAAGGTGTGACCGGGGTCTTGCCCGTTGAAAGTCACGTCTAGCATTGGGCCTGTCGTGACGAACGAACGCCCCGCATTCAGTCCGGCAATCCAACTTTCATAGCTGAAGCCATCCGGCAAATGGACGTACACCCGGCCGAACCCAAGCTGCACCGGGTGAACGCCTGATGCTGTACCACCTGAAACACGCATGCGAAATCCACAATTCACCAGCGTGTAGTACGTTTGAAAGCCGTAGTCGATCCATCCCCACTCGGTGAAGCCATCTTGATCCTTTTCGAGCCCCATGAATTGAGGGCTAGTGTTTAACGTCCACTTCCTAAATGCGAAGGGGGTTTGCCAAATATGGTTGTTGGCGAGTTCAAACAGGTCCACGTTCATCGTCGGCACCAGCATCATCGACCAAGGCCAAGAATGCTTGTCGAGATCTAGCAATGCGCCCTGTTGTCGAGCCAACTTGGCGATCGGCTTCACCGGTGGTGCACCTACCTCGAGCGGTGACTGATGATTGAGAACAAACACCGCCCCTAACGTATGGCTTCGCGGACCGATGCTGAAAACCTCGTATTCGGTATTGGTCGGATAGATGACGTGGGTCGGGTCCACTTCAATGAGCCCTTGATCGACGTACTGAGCATCGCCGTTGGCATCGACCGGATGCGTATCGGATTTCGTTACCCAATAAGTCAAGGGTAACGCAACGTTTAGATCTTCAGCGAGAATCACATTCGGGAGCTCGACGATCGGACGATGGACGTGCGTGTCGCCAGAATACCAGCCTCGCTCAGCCATGTTGATCCACCGTCTCAGCTCGAATTCCAACTGCAGTGGCTCGTCGCCGATGCTGACTTGCTTTACGACCGGGATGTACTCTTTACCGCGTTCGACGCGAAAGATGTACTCGCCGGCCGGAAGATTAGCCACGAACGGATCAGCTGAGAGCGTTGTGTGCACCTCGGGACTGTCGGGAAGATGAGGTTGCAAACAGTCGTAGTTAACCGCGTTGCCGCCCAGAGATCTGACGAGGTGCCATTTGCCTCGGGAATCTTGAATATGCACACGAGCCGGCAGAGGTTGGCCCGTCTGAGAATCGAGCACGACTCCTTCGACCGGAGTCGTATCCGCTTCGCTCGGGGTTCGAACACGCCACCCTGTGCGTTCGATGCGCTGGAACTCGCGATGGATGTTTGTGCCTTCATAGAATGAGAGCCAGCCAAGAAGCTTCTCTGTTTCGCCTGGATGGCAGTCAGGGAATTGAGGATCGGAGTGCAGGCACGGACAATCTTCGTTGCCCCAAGCGCGTTGGACAGGGTCCCAAGCGGAAATGATCCAACGATCTCCAGACTCATTTCTGCAGGCAGCATATGGTCCCCAATAGACTTTGTTGTCTTTAGTCTGTTGGTTGAATCCCTGGGCAGCTTTGAGAAGCACGCAGTTCTGAACACGCAAGTCTGTCAGCAATTCGGAAGAGCCGTTCGTCAGCCACATCTCCATACGAATGGCGTCAGCATGAGGTACCAGCTTTGTGCCGAACGAAATGCCGTTGGGAAGCGTGCGCACACATTCAAGCGAGCCATTTGGACGCTGCTTCCATTCAAGCTGCTCCAGCGTCTCGTTCTGCTTCTCCCAAATCGTGGGGATATGCGTGTGAGCAAGATAAGTTAGCCCCAAGTTGGACCAAATTGCTTCAGGTACATCCAGCACCACATAGCTTGACGGGTCCCACGGCGTGAAAACGCTTGCTTTCGTTTCGCGTTGCGGCCGGACTGCCCCATCCAAAAAGCCAATACGTGGATGACGCCCGCCCGGATACGGCAGAAGCATGAGTTCGCTTTGCTCTCGATTGGGTTTACTTTGCTGAGTGATTTGAAACCTACTGAGTGCAGCAGTGATCTCATCTTCCGATAAACCCGTCGCTTGCCGAATTTCATCGCTTGAGTAGTTGTGATACCACACCATATTCTCAAGCCATTGCTTTAACTCGGCATCGGAACCTGGACGGCGCGCATTCTCTAGCTCGGAACGAGTAGAAGACAACGCAACCGTCTGGATTTTTGCGTCGCGTGCATTGGCAGGATCGCTCGGTTCGCAACAGAAAGTCAGCATGACGTCATTGCGAAATCCGATGTCGGCTGTACCCTGCCCCACGTCCATGGCCAGGATTGCCGTCCTCTTTCCGACGCTATCGGTGCGAACCCGAATGACGCAGTACTGCAATTGTCTGCCTGTGAGTTTTGTCGGCAGTGGCTCAGGTTTTGGCATCTCAATTTGCAGCCATCGATCTCGATTTGCAGCGAGACTGCCCGCTGCATTCGATTTCAGCGCTTGCTGACTGGTCACCTTCAGCGGTGCCGTAACCCCAGCGAGATTTGCGACCTTCACCAAGTAAGTTGCCCACTGGCCCTGCGTTAAATCCAATTTGGCTTTGCCGGGATCGACTTTCACGCGCGACTCGGCGTTAATTGAAACTTCGAGCAAACAGTACGGCTCCAGCACTTTCTGAACAGGACAGGATTCACAGATGATCTGTGTGTCTATTTCGACCGCGAGCCGTCGATCGAGTTTCGTCAGCGCCGAAACTAGAGATTGAAACTCGCCAGCAGCTAGCCCGACCGATCCATCCAGATGATGACAACCTTCGTCGGTGCAGACGGGCTCAGCGCAAACCGCGCACCGATTGCTCGTGGCAAGCAAAACAGCGGTCAGAGCGACCAACGTTTGCAATATCGTTGCCAATTTTGGAGATATGAAAAGCGGCCGGTTCATTCTACTACTCCTCACACTCATCCAAGATCGATTGGTAGACTTGCCGGGCATGATCGTATGCATCGCGGGCATCTTGCTGTTCGTCTAGATCGTAGGTCGTTTGTTTTTCTCGCCAACATTGTTCGACGCACCGCAAGCACCACTCGGCGCTCGCTTTCGCGGCGCGAATAGGCTTGCCATCAACCACAATGAAGAACGGATTCGAGTGCGCGTGTGGGAAGATTCGCATCGCCACCCAGCTGCTGCGATCAATGTCCGCTTCCAGTTGCACGTCCTGCAGTGTGCCATCGGCGACGATCTCCGTCGTGGCTACGGGATAGCCGTTGGCTATGAGTTCGACGGCGATCTTGTCATTGCCTTGGCCAAGTCGCACAGCGCACTTCGCTTTGCACTGGAATCTCGTCTTCCCCTCGACACGAAACTCACTTCCGTCTTTCCCCATCGGCAAGAAATCCTGATCACCAACTCGACGTGCTTCAAAGTCGATGATGTGGCCGAAGCCGTCACTCACATAGCTCCGTCCGTCCTGGATTCCCTGAATCCAATCGTCAAAGTTGAGTTTCCCATCCACTTTGACATATACACGTCCGATGCCGACGCGTTCACCGCTCATGCAGGGGAAATCCGTCTCGCCGCTCACTCGCGTTCGGAAGCCGCAATTGAGCGTGTGGTACCACATGTTCCATTCGTCGCGTCGCGGCGTATCCATCGCCGAGATAAAGTCGACCGCAGGTACGAGTTGTCCGTCGGGGCCCGTGACTTCGTGGGTTACATCCACGATGTACTCGTTAGCCCCAATTCCATCAAAGGCGGGTATGTTGAAATAAGGAAGCCCGTTAGGCCCGTCTTCATAGTCACCCAGTCTCCCCACATAGTTCGACAGCCCGTTTGCGGAGTGTGCTGGTCCACAGATAGCACCTTGGCGTTTAGCCCAACGCAGAGTATTCAAGCCCAACGTAGGCCAATGGTGCATCGAATCACCGCCGGGATAAATCTGTTCCTTAAGCCGCAGTAGGTTCAAGTGGCCAGACGCATGCGATCCGAAACCAGACACCTCAATATCGTACCGAATGAGATAAGGATACTGCGAAACCTTGTCTACCTCGCCGGTAAAGAACTGCTTCTGGTAGTCAAAGCAAGGGCCCCATGTCAGGCAACAGCCTACGTTGAGGTCTTCACCCATCGTATGACGTATCATGTCTTTCGGATGCACGCCCTCCGTGGGATTTACATAGTGAAGACACCCTGCAGAGTGGATGTGATGATCGCCCGACCACCAACCATATTCGGTCGGATCAACCCAGCGACGGACTTGATACTCGAATGTCGTTGGCTCGTCACCAACGATGAGCTTCTTGGTTTCAGGGATGGAGTGTGGGCCGCGCTTGCAGGTGATATCGTACTCGCCTGGCGGCAATGGAATGGTTTCGCCATCCTTGCGATAAATCTGTGGATGAAAGAAGAAGTCGGGAGCAAGCCGCTTGGTTTGCTCTGGGTAGACGCGCCCTAGGTGGTCTCGGATGTCAAACGCAGCTACGGCCGGCTCGCCTGGTTTGTCGAGGATGCTGAGTTTGACGGGAACCGCGGGCAGAGAATTGAAGCGTAGTGGTATGCTGTTCCACGTTTCCCCCTGTCGATGGGCGTAGCACAGATCGATCCAATCAAACCGCATCTTGTTCGGCTTCATGTTCGTGTCGATCCGGACACCCGCAAGTACACCTTCCACAGGGAGGACCAGTTCGTAGAGTTTGCTAGCCCCCGGTAGTAGTGGGAAGTTGATGACCCGCATTGCGTCAGCCGAAGGACGTTCTTCCGTCCACCAGTGTATCTGGCCGACGCCGTCCTTCTCGGATTCGGCCCAGAACCGTAAGAGTAGGTCTCCAGTTACCCCTCCAACCTCCGCGCCAATAAATGGGTCTAAGCCCGTGCTGGTGACCAACATCGATCCGTCACTTACTTCTACCTCCGCCTGATTCATCGCATGCCAACCGTCGGCGTCGCGATCGAACCGCCACTCGCGAATTTGCCGACCTCTTTTGCCCGGCTCAGCGTCGATTGAGAATTCCAAGGTGGCATTCTTCGCCCCGATGTCGCGGCTGTAGATTTGGACGATGCGATACTCGAGTTCCAAGCCGCTCAGGTTCGGCTGTAACGGACGACCGTCGAACATCGCCAGCCCCATCCAGCGCGAATTGACATCCTCTTGCTTGGCGTGCGGAACCGTGCGAGCGTTAGGACTTTCGACGCTGAGTCGAGATGTAAGGCCATTGCGATTGCTGACTTTCACGAGAAAACTTCGCCAGCCGCGTTCGACAAGGTCGTAACGCCCCTCACGATGCGCCGCAGTCAACTTGCCATCGTCGATTTCCACCGCGGCCAAGCAAATCGGGTCCAACAGTTGCTGAATCGTCGCGGCGACTTCGCCGTCATCGTCAACGTTAGCTAGAGCACGTAGTTTTTCCTTTGTCTCATCAGGCAACGGGTTGCCAATGTAATCGAGTGCCTCAGTCAGTCGATGGATTTGCAGCAGCAGCGGTTGTGCATCAACTCGGTCGACCATCGGCCAAGATTGCTCGGGAGCACTAGTCAATTCAGCCGGCTTGGCTGGGATCTCCACTTGAGGTGGAGCGGGTTCAACGACTGCTCCTTCCACAGGTACTTCGACATGTGCGGTCCAGAGAATGCCGTTGACAATCGCCTTTCGGAACTCCGGGATGGCAAAGTTGTCGTGAAAATGTGCCAGTGTGGTTCCGAAACTCCGACCGCCGTTGGAGTCTGGTCGTTGGTAGGTCCATGCGACCGTTTGATCTTGTCCATCAACATTCACTCGCAACACAGGCTCCGCCGATTCTGCAAACTTAAGGTTGATATAAAACTCATCGCGCAGTTTATATGGCTTCCATCCACGACAGATTGGATGGTCTGCTATGACTTGCTGAAGCGTACACTTATCAACCTTTAGGCCAGCGTGAGCGAAACTGAACCAACCGCCAAGTAACGAAAGGTAATCCGCACCAAACTTATCGTCGGACGTACCGGTGGCCCAGTGGATTGCGGAAAAGCCAACACCCGCGTCCATCAATCGTTGAAACTCCTCGCGCCGCGAAGGACCGAACACGATATCCGCTGCGGGACGCGAATAGTAGACGATTGCGTTAACGTCTTCGAGAATTGCGGGATCACTAGGCCAATCGAATTCCGGCGAGACGACCGCCTTCACACCGTCCGTGTTGTTCAGACATGCTGCGAGTAGTTCACATCCCTGGCGATACATGTGTGTCGCCCACGCGTGATCCAATTTGGTAGGAATCAGCAGGATCTTTTTTGCTTCTGATGCTTCAACTGTGGAGACGAGGCGAAACGGGGATTTCGCTCGATGGCTGGATCGACCTTGCTCAGTCTTGCTGTTTTCAATTAACGACTTGTAACGCTCGATTCCGTCTTCGACATAGTCAATCGCTTCCTGCATCTGTGAGTCGTTGGCGAATCGTCCCTTAGCACGAATATCACGAATGTGCTTGCGCATCTCGCTGATCCAACGATTCGCTTTGTCAGCGACGAATCGAGGTTTGCTGTCCACATTGACATAGATGGCACTCGTGTGTGCTACGTTGGTTTGCTCAATCGCGTTGTAGTTGTCAGACGGTGAGCAGCGTGCCACAATCCAACGACTCTGTTCCGCCGGAATCTTCAATTCGAGTTCAGCTTCGGTGTCCTCCGTGCTGAGTTCTTTGATGACCTGTCCATTCGATAAGATCTGAAAGTTTCCAATCGGCTCGCGAGAAACTACTCTTGCTTGGATGTTGAGTACCTCGGCCGCGTCGACATCCAGCGTATCGCCAATGTCAGCGCTATTGACCGTCAAAAAGACCAGAGGGCCTGACGTCGTGAAAGTGCGGCATTGGCGGATTCCTTCAATCCACTTGTCGTATGTAAACTCACCGTCAACCTTGACGTAAGCGCGTGCGCATCCCACGACTCTTGCGGGATGGTCGCTGCCGTTAGTTAGCGGAAGGTGAAAGCCACAATCGAGGAAGTCGTAGTAATCGTCCGGTCCAATTTGATCGAGCGAATCGGTCAACCCGTGGACGATATTGACTGGCACATCCTTGTTCCCACCCAAACCGTGTGCCTCACAGGAGATCCCTCCCTGCTCGCGACAGGCGAGGATGGCTGTCTTGTTGATGGGATAGTCGAGGGCGTCGGGACCGGCGATGATCGATCCGGTGCCGATTGGTTGAACCAGCCAATCGAGGTTCAGAAAGCACAGATGGCCGTACAAATCCTCATTGCGATACTCTTCGCCCATCTCGACGTGGAACTGGCCGTCCGAGTACTCCTCCACCGTTCCCATCGGGGCCTGAGCGGGGTTAATGAAGGCGAGTGAAGGCCCGCGCTGCAACAGGGTGAGATTGTTGGCAACCCGCAGATCTTCGGCTCGCTGAACTTTAGCCAGCAGATCCAACGGCAGGTCGACGTTCCATTGATTCGTCACCCAATGCACATGGGTATCGCCTGAAATCCAGCCAAGCCGTTTCATGTCAATCAGACGACCCGAACTGAGTTCGAGGTCGTAGATCTCTCCAGGTTGAAGGTCGAATTGTTGTTTGAGGACTTCGTGCTCGAATCCTCGCTCCAAGGTAACTTCTGTTCGTCCCGGCGGAACTTTCACCTCGAACGTGCCATCGCTGTAGAAGAACGGGAGCCGGTAATATCGCCCTAGATTCCAAAACTGCAGCAACTGTTTCGTTGACAGCGTTTCGTTCGCAGCGTACGCCTCTCCATGGCGATACATGCGATCGCTACCAAGTACGTAGACGCGGCCAGGCCACAGGATCTGCCGATCTGATTCAAAGATCTTCCCTCGGATCACTGCCGGTTGAGTGACTGTGATCGGTACCTTGATCTGGTGAACTATCTGGGTATCACCGTGACGAACCAACTCCACGTCGACAGAGGTCTGAGAGACGGACTCGCATACAGTTTCCACGGGCAACAGCAGCTTGCGACCGGGATGAATTGTGTACTTGGTCTGAGGGGCCTCGTCGTTGCCAACTTGCCATCCATTGACGTCGATGACGCCTGAGGTGTCGTTGGATACCTCCAGCAAGACATGACGGCTGAGGCCAGACGCAATCTCGACTGGCTTGATGTCTAGTGCAGTGACTGCGGACTCAGTCCACTGGACTGGACAGATCGCGTAGTCGTTTCGCAACTGCCTACGCACGTCCTCGCGGTACGCTTCAAGTTCGCTGACGTCCGGGCCGCCCGGCATCATGGTCACAAGGCGATGGTCCGCGTAGCCCAGATCTATCACATCTTGCTGTGAGGGAGATGGTGCGTTAAGTGCGAGATACATGAGCATCTCATACTCAAAGAACGCGACCTGGCGATCCAGGTCCGTGACTACCGATCTCTCTGTTGAATCCCTATTTGCAACCGTTACCGGCGGCGAGTCTTGCGAACCATACTGTGCGATGAGCTTCCCAGAGTAATCATCGTGGTGTGCTCGCGCGACAGTACCGCCCACAGAGATGCTGATGCAGAGAAGCATCCCTAGAATCGCGGGCACGAAATTACCAATGCAAGTAGTCGGTTGTTTCATAGCCTTTAGTTTCATAGTAATCGGTTCGTGGCTTGGTGCTTAGACGAGGATTTTATCAACGATCTTGCCGTGAACGTCCGTGAGGCGGAACGGCCGGCCTTGATAAGTGAACGTGAGTCGCTCATGGTCCAGTCCCAATAAGTGCAGGATCGTGGCTTGCAGATCGTGTACGTGAACCGAATCCTCCACAACATGGAACCCAAGATCGTCGGTTCGTCCCATGGACATACCCGCCTTGACGCCACCGCCAGCCAGCCACATCGTGAATGCCTGTGGATGATGGTCGCGTCCCAACGATCGATTGATCGCTGCACTCGATTCCACCATGGGCGTGCGTCCAAACTCTCCGCCCCAGACCACCAGTGTTTCGTCGAGTAGTCCGCGTTGCTTCAGGTCGGAAATCAGTGCGGCGGACGCTTGGTCGGTCGCGTTGCATTCCTTTTCCAAACCTCCCCTTACATCGGAATGGTGATCCCAGCCACGGTGATAGACGTTAATAAATCGGACCCCCCGCTCTACCAGACGACGAGCAAGTAAGCAGTTCGCGGCGTAGGAGGCTTTTCCAGGTTCTACTCCATAGCTGTCAAGGGTTGAAGCCGACTCGGTGGACAAGTCCATGAGTTCCGGAGCGCGTGATTGCATCCGATAGGCGGTTTCGTAAGCGTTGATACGCGTAGCGATATTCGGATCCAAGACTTTGTCGTATCGCAGTTCGTTCAGTTTGCGCACTAAGTCAATCGACTCACGCTGCATTGCGCGATCAATTCCTGGAGGATTCGAAGCGAAGAGAATTGGGTCGCCGGACGAGCGGAAAGGAACGCCGGCGTAGACGCCTGGCAAGAAGCCATTCGACCAGTTCGCTGCTCCACCGCTCGTCCCTCCTCCAGACGAAAGTACCACAAACGCCGGCAAGTCGCTCGCTTCACACCCCAGTCCATAGGTTACCCAAGAACCCATGCTCGGCCGGCCTGGTAAGGGGCTTCCACAATTCATGAAAATCTGCGCTGGTGCGTGGTTGAATTGATCGGTGTGCATCGACTTAATGACGGCAATCTCGTCAACGATCTTTGCAAGATTCGGCAGTGCGGCAGAGACTTCTGTGCCACACTGACCGTGCCGCTTAAACTTATATTGCGGACCGAGTATGCCCGCGTCGGGGCGAATGAAAGCGTAACGTTGGTCGCCGATCACGCTTGGTGGAATCGGTTTGCCAGCCATTTCGGCTAGCTTCGGTTTGAAATCGAATAAGTCGAGCTGACTGGGGGCACCGGCCATAAACAGAAAGATTACCGATTTGACTCGCGGCGAGTAATGCGGTGCGCGAGGGTGCATCGGCTTAGCAGCAGGCAACGCGGCTGCGCGCGCTGACGAACTCCAACGGTCCGCCATCAACGAGGCAATCGCAATTTTGCCCAAACCAACGCCGCATTGCTTGAAGAAGAAGCGGCGTGTGCGCTCTCTCAATATTTCCGTTCGTGGGCTCATTGTAAATTAGCTTGCCAGCGCTAAAGAGTTCAGGGCTTGGTGATCGTTTCGTCCAGATTCAAGAGGGCTCTCGCTGTGAGCATCCATGCCGCAAGTTGGTTGACGTCCAGATTTGACGAAATCTCGTAGTGACCGTCGCCGTAGTTTAGTTCGATGTGCTCGAAATCAACCGTTCCGGGTCGCTCGCCGGTGTCGATCCGTAAGCTCCTGAGATCATCAGCAGTCTCGAACCGAATGTTGTAGTCATGCCACTTGTCTGGAAAGATTTCGAAATCTGTTTTGCGATCCGGGGATTCATTCGATGCGCTGGCTGTCGTCCAAAAGACTTGTCCCGTGCCCTGCTCAGAGAACCAAGCACGAATCTTCAACGTATGAGGTCCCGCCGGTGAAGTGCAATCTACGCTGATGAATGGATCACTACCTTCGCAAACAACGCGGAGTCGACCATCTTCGATCTGGAAATCGGTTTGATTACGAGCGACCCAGCCCGCCGGGCCGTCGGCAAAACTCCATACGGTGTCCGGACCAGTCTGCAATACTGGATAGGGATTGGCGCCTCCGCTTCGGAATCGCTGCAGTTGTTGCCGGTAGTAGCTGAGAATGGTGAGTAATTCGTCGTCTTTGGGAGGACGCGTGACGCAGCGACGAAACAATTCTATGGCGAGCGATTCGTCGTCGGTGCCGAAGATGTCAAGACATCCGGTTGCCAACTCCCGAGCCGCCTCCAAAACGACTTCGTCGTTCAGCATTGCCAGAGATTGCAATGGAGTATTAGAACGATTACGACGAGGCACACACACTTCGCCGCTCGGCGCATCAAACAGACCAAACGCAGCGTAGGGAGCCGTTCGTTTGTTAAAGGTATACAGACCGCGTCGATATCGGTCTTCACCCTCGCTGATGCTCCAGTTCAGCGGACCATAAGCAGCTTCAGTAATCCCGGGTGGCTGAGCAGGAAATACGCTAGGCCCTCCCATTTTTGAACTGAGCAGTCCACTCGCTTGCAGGATGATATCTCGTACCAGTTCAGATTCCACACGAAACCTGGATCCTCTCGCCAGCAATTTGTTCTGTGGATCGCGGCTAAGAAGTTCCGGAGTCGCAGTAGGCGATTGCCGATACGTCGCGCTTGTGACGATCAATTTGTGCATCTGTTTCAGCGACCATCCCCGATCCATAAACTCCACGGCTAGCCAATCAAGCAATTTTGGATGCGTCGGAAACTCACTCTGGTACCCAAAGTCTTCCGACGTGATCACCAATCCTCTCCCGAAGATCGCTTCCCAATGTCGATTCATCACGACGCGTGCGACCAGTGGATTCTCTGTAGAAACAAGCCACTTCGCGAAGTCCAGACGGTCCGCGGTCCCACCGTTTGACAATTCATGTAGTGCGTCGATGACACCCGCCTGGACAGGCTCCTTCGGCTGGAGAAATTCGCCGCGGTGATGCCGGAAGGTTTGACGCTGATGTTGCTCGCTTCTCTGCTGCATGACTAGCGCCGTTGGATAGTCAGGCAATTCCTTTTTTAGTTTGGCAATGTGTTCGTGCTGTGATTTCAGTGCGGGAGCAGTCAGCAAGAAGTGTTGACGCAACGAAGCCTGCTGGTCTCTGGTGAGTTCGTGTTCTTCTGCAAGCAGTGCGGCTGCAACTTCATCGGTTAACCCGGTCGCTTTGATTTCTCCAGGGGCAGACGTTGCTGATATTCGAAATCTGCCCAGTCCTGCGGGATAGAAGTTCTCGTGCTGAAGACGGATCTTTAGGACCTGATCGTGCGCGAAGGTAACAGGTCCAATTAATTGGAGCACCAGGGTGTGACGCTCGCCTTCCGCTCGACGAACCGTCCAGCCAGTGTCGTGTTTGCCATCGATTGCATGCTGGGCGGAAAGGCCCGGTGGAACGAAACTGGCGGTGGCTTGCTTCCATGCTATCGAAGCGATTTTTTTTGTAGGGTCATTGATGTCAGCGATCCACGCATCAACCTCACTTAAGTAGAAATTGCCTTCTCTCTGGCCGTTTTCTACGATCGTTTGCCTGCCTGGACCGGTTCCTGGCAGGCTCGGGTGAGGCAATGCCTCGAGGCGAATCGCGGTGATCGGAACTGCCCCAATGTCAAACGCGACTTCAAACACGTCGTTCTTTGTCACGTCGCCGCTACAAAGCACAGAATCGTCTTGCAGAACTGTCGTGGTGGGGAGATTCGAATCCACGTGTCGTGGACGCAATGGCCTCCAGTGCACGACACGCTGCCGCTGATCCTCTTTCCACCTGCTAAACGCTTGCTCGACCACCAGTTCTCTTTGCTCATCTGACACTTCCTGCGGCGTAGATTCTGAACTATCCGACCCCTCATCGATCGGGAAGTGATGCTGCAGATCAGCGACTGCCGCACTAATCTCTCCCTCGACCCGCCGTCGCTGTTCCGTAACCTTCGGCTTGGGAACTTCAATCTTCAGTTCATCCGCGTTGTTCAGAAAAGCAAATAGTTGATAGTAGTCCGTGTGCGTGATTGGATCGAATTTATGGGTATGACACTGGGCACAACCCACGGTGAGCCCCAGCCACGTTGTTCCTGTTGTCGCGACCCGATCAACGATTGCGTGATAGCGAAACTCTTGCGGATCGATTCCGCCTTCTTCATTAGTCATCGTATTGCGATGAAATCCCGTCGCGATTCGCTGATTTAGCGTTGGCTCAGGCAGCATATCCCCAGCGATTTGCTCGATCGTGAACTGATCGAATGGCATGCCTTCATTGAGAGCGTTAATCACCCAATCTCGATACAGCCACATCGTACGTGGCTGGTCTTTCTCGTAGCCTTTCGTGTCCGAGTAGCGTGCCAGGTCGAGCCATCGACGAGCCCAACGCTCACCATAATGAGGTGAGGCCAAGAGACGATCGACCAGTCGTTCGTAGGCGTCGGCCCGCTCGTCGAAGACAAACTCATCTGCTTGCTCAACGGTTGGGGGAAGTCCGATTAAATCGAGATAGACGCGGCGTATGAGTTGGTAGCGATCGGCCTGTGACGCAGGCGATAGCCCTTCGCGTTCCATGCGGTTGAGCACAAAATAGTCGATCTCGTTCCTGGGCCAGCTGTCGTTCTGCACTTTTGGCAACACAGCTCGCTGTGGCTTTACAAATGCCCAATGTTGCTGGTAATTCGCCCCTCCAACTATCCAACTCTGCAGAAGTTCGATCTGCTCGGCCGAAAGCTGCTTGCCTGAGTCTGGCGGAGGCATCAGCTCATCGTGATCGTCCGTACGCACACGGCGCAGCAGCTCGCTTTCTTTGGAATTGCCGGGGACTAAAACGGCATATCCACCGCGATCCTCGTAAGCCTGTGCAGCAACATCAAGACGCAAGCCTGCTTCACGAGTGTTTTCATCCGGTCCGTGGCATTGGAAGCAGTTGGCCGAAAGAATTGGCCGAATATCCCGCTGGAAATTGATCTGCCGTTCGCCAGATAGTACGTCGCTCTCTGAGGCCAGCAAGGTCGTGGCCATCAGGAAGCAGACGGTGAGAATGCCTACCGAATCGCGGAGCTTCATCTTAAGCCCCCCGCCTGAGTGGACGAATTGTAGTTTGCATGAGATGGATCGCCACCAGCTTCCACATACGTCAATAAGTCGAGAATCTCATCGCGTTCCAGAGTATTCAACAGTCCGCTTGGCATCATCGAGACGGATGAGTCGAGCAATTCCTCGACCTGATCAAGTGGAATGGTCTCAACTTTGTCGATCTGCGTCGGATCCGTCACCATGCGAATTGCGTCTTCGTCGTCTCCAACAACGATACCAACCCGCGTCTGGCCAGAACTGAGTAGAGCTACTCGTGTTTTGAAGTCCGGATGAATGACTTCCGCAGGGTGCAAGATCTCCTTCAGCAACTTCACTCTCGGCTCAACGCCTTGAGGGATGCGCTGAACAGCTTGCGTCAGATCGGGCCCAAGCTGTCCGCCACTATTCCTTATACGATGGCACGAACTGCACGATGCGGCCGTGAATAATTGCTTGCCTCGCGCAAACGATCCATGACGTCCTTGTTCGACCAGCACAGGAACTAGTTCATCCAGTGTCCAATTATGCACGAAAGCTCGCGGTCGCGCTATTTGGCTCGGATCGATCCAGGTGTCGATCGCTTGCGGTGACAACGATCTTCGCGACGCCCAAAGTGTTGCCTGGATGATGAGTTTTCGCAGTGATTCCTGCGCGAAATTTGACGTGAAGTCTCCCACATGTATGCAGAACTTACGTCCGCGGTCATTTGGTTCTTCGAGCCAAGCAAGTGGAACCTGTCGGTACGAGTCGCTCGTTAGAGCTACGACACTGCCAAATGAAGCAGATTCTGGATGGTCATCCAGGTTCCCTTTGAATGGAAACGAATCTACGCCGAGTAGTACTTCGTGCTGCTTGTTGCTTTTTTCGGCCGTCACCAACTTCCGCGCGTCCACATTTTCGTCGATCGAAGGTATTCGCAGTTCAACGACCCCCACACCTAAGCTTCTCAGGAGTTGCTTGCGCTCGGACAACAATAGAGAGCTGGGTGTCTGCTGCTGGCGTTTGCTACTGATTCGCGCTGGCTCGCAGAACGCAACCGCCGCTGCGTCTGCAATCACGCGGTGATCTGCCGGCCAATCATCCTCGGGTGAAACCACTGCCATCATCAGATTCTGGCGGTTCAGGCAGCTCGCGATTATTTGGCAACAACGACGCGCATGCTGCGACACTTCGATTTCTTTACCGGCAACGGGAATCACGACGACTTTTGCATGCTGCGGTTCGGCGACGCGGCTGTGATGAAATTCCATCCAACTTACTGCCAACATCGCGTCATTCGAGTTTCTTCCATTGCGGGCGACTACAGCGAGGTTGGTCAAGCCAACGGGGCTATCCAAATTAACGTCGAATTGCTCGAACTTAAGCCTGTTGTCCTCGCGAGCTGAAACGGCAAACGATCCCAACAGCGGTCCCTCGACATGATTAACTCGAAGTTCGACAGTACCGCCAGTCCCGCTCGGGACAGCGGCTCGGCATGAGATATGATCGATTTCGCTCAAGTCCACATCTCTCAGCAAGGCAAAGCCATTGTCCTTGAAGTACGTAGCCAATCCTTCTTGACCTTCGAATACCTCGACAGTTTCTACCTTGTCAAATTCGTCGAAATAGGCGACGTTCTTTCGCCGCGCATGTAGTACCACAGCCTCCGCTTTAGTTTGGGGCGGAGCTTTTCCATAGCCGTCGTCTGTATACTTTGCTTCGACAAGCAACACTCCCCCATGTGCCCGCGGATCTGCAGGTTCGATAGGAGCCTGAAAAGCACCGTGGGTCCCACCAAGCATCTGCACGGACCGATCGGAATCCAAACTTAGGATCCATTCAACCATTTCATTGGCCTCAGCCAGAGAATGCTGTGGATGAGGAGGCATGACCTTGTTGCCCCAAGAACCAGCTCCACCGGCGAGGATCTTCTTTGCAAGCTTGACTTTGGCACCTTTGTCGGAGGAATACTTCTTGGCTACTTGCAGATAGGCTGGGCCACCAGATGGACTACCAGTCGTATGGCATGAGAAGCATGTCGTCTTTCTCATCAACTTTAGCCCGCGTGGCAAATTCTGGTCATGCTCCTCGGTATATCGACGCGAGTGGTATGTCGCTTTCACGGAGACGCGATCGTGAAAAATCGAGTGGTCCAAGGTAGTTCCATCCTCTTCGTCCTCGACACGGACTCGAAACTTGACGATCTGCCCCCAATCGAAGAATGAGCCTCGGCGCGGTTCAAGAAGTGACACCTCGGGAGTCGCGTTTCCAACGTTGATCGTTTCTCGTACGAACGATTTCATGCCGTGCTGATCAGTAACCTTTAGCTCAACCTCATACTCTCCAGGCTTAGTGAAGACATGGGTGAAATTGGCCGCGCCGGCATTATCGATGTCTACGCCTTCTAAAGACCAAGCGAACTCGATTCGGTCTCCAGCATCTTTGTCGAACGAGTCGCTGCCGTCGATACGCACTTTGAGCGGCTGCTTTCCGGCAGTGGGCTTGATCACCAGCTTTGGCACCGGATTACGATTGCCTCGACGATATACAATACGAGAAATCTGGGCATCACGATTGTCGAACCATTTGTCGCCAAACTCTAACACATAGAGTGATCCGTCTGCGCGGAGTTCAAGCTGCATCGGCTTGCGAAACTGCGTGTTCGGCATGAATGGCTCGATGTTGCTGACGCGGCCTTCTTCGTCGAATTCGACAGTTTTTATCCAGTTTCGTGTCCAATCGTGAATGAACAGTTTTTCGTGGAACGAGCACGGCAGTTTCACAGTCGGATCGAACTCGGCTCGGTCGTAGTACACCGGACCCGCCATCGCGGAGCGTCCACCACTGCCTAGCTCGGGAAACTCGCTCGATGTGGTGCTCGGATACCATAGAAACGCAGGTTGCGCAGCAGGGAGACCGAACGAGCCAGTATTGTTTCGTGAGGTATTGCGGGGACTTCGGGCATTGAACTCGGCACCTAGTTCCCCAGACTCGAAGTCATAGTTGCGATACGGAAAGTTTGGGCCGATGAACATTGGCCACCCAAAATTCCCTGCTTGTGAGGTTCGATTGAATTCGTCGTAGCCCTCTGGACCGATGTCGACGCTCATCGAAATGTTCGGCCCGACATCGCCCCAATAAAGTGTGTCTGTCTGTTCGTCGACAAAAAGTCGAAACGGGTTTCGACATCCCATTGCATAGATTTCAGGCCTTCCGTCGGAGCCGTCCGGAAACAGATTCCCCGCAGGGATCGAGTACGAGCCATCGGCATTTGGATGAATGCGGAGGATCTTGCCCCGTAGGTCGCGCGTGTTCGCGCTAGTACGCATCGCGTCACGATACTCGTGTCCTGGCCGCTGATCGATCGGGAGTTCAGGAATAGGAACCGTGTTGTCACCAGTGCCGATATAGAGATCTCCCGATTTGCAAGCGTAGAGACCACCGCCCATGTGAACGGCCTCTTTCTTGTCGATCGGGTACTCCAGGATTGTCCGTTGAGTCGACATGTCGAGGCGGTTGTCGCGGATCTGGAAACTGCTGAGTCGAAGCGTTTCCTGTTTTTCCTCGGGACAGTAGAACAGATAGATGTTGCCCGAGGCGTCGAAATCTGCTGCAAGCGCCATCCCAATCAGCCCGACCTCGACGAAAACGCCAACGGGAACGCGCCCGACGGTAACGACCTCACCAGTATCCGGCAGAAAGAGCTTGACGGTCCCTTGGCGTTCTATGAAGAAGACTCGCCCGTCAGCCAGCACATCCATTTGCATCGGATCCACGGCAGCTGATACGATCACCTGCTTTTCGAAGCGATCGAGTTCCGGAGCGTGCGGTTTCGGTGTCGTTGCGAGAGCCGTATCTAGTCCGCATACAAGGAGGGTTGCCAATGCTACGATCGTAAACCGTGTCATGTGCTGCAACCGGACTTGCTAGATGCCTATTCTGATAGGGGCTCAGTCGGCGGGCGTCTTTCCTACAGCCAGCGACTGATACTCGCCACCTTCTACTCGTGGCCACTGGCTAAGAACTAACAAGAAATGTGCGAAGAATCTACAATAACCGGCCAATCCGTGGCCTACCATTTCGTCGCTAGTTCGAGAGTCGCCTAGAGCGTATAAACCCATGCTTCGATGGGATTTGCGACGATTTCTGTTTTTTTGCGGAGAGACGCGTTAGATGTCTGACCGTGGGCACGAAAGGATAAGAGGGCAGAGATAGCGTTTTAAGAGAATATCAATCGATCGGGTTGATACAGGTCAATCGGGATGGCAGACGCAAAACACAATCCACAAGATGCCTTTGCCCAACAGTTTATTTCAAGCCAAGGGCGGCTGTATTCCTACATCGCGACGCTCCTCCCGAATCGGGACGATGCCGAAGATGTGCTGCAACGTACATCGCTCATACTTTGGCAGAAATGGGATCAATTCGACAGCAGCAGGCCATTCCTCGCCTGGGCGCGTGGCGTGGCACTGAACGAAATCCGCAATTTTCTTCGCCGCAGCGAACGAAAGAATATGCACCTGTCTGAACCAATGATCGCCGTGCTCGCCGAGGAGCTGGAGGACGAGCAGTCTCAGGAACGTGCCGACGCTCTGGTGGCCTGCTTGGGCACGCTGGAATCAAAGCAGCGACATCTGTTGGAGCAATGTTACCTAGGTTCCAGCGGGATTAAGGCGGTTGCGTCCTCAATGAACAGTTCAGCGGATGCGATCTACATGCGACTACATCGTATGCGTAAGTTCCTCGTCGAATGTATCAACCGACGCCTAGCCAACGACCACGTGTAATGTCAGATTCGACCAAGAAAACTCCTGAGCAAGAGATCGTCGACCTCGCCAATGCCATGTGCGATCAGACGATTTCGGCGGACGATCGACGGCGGCTTGAAAGCTTGCTCGAGGAGAATCCTCAGTTGCGGCCTCTCTATCTCGACTACGTTCGAGTGAACGCTGGCCTGATATGGAGGTATCGTACGGGCGATACGCCCGTCGAAGACAGCACGGAAATCGTCGGCAGTCACGAGGTAAATGATGACGGCGTAGGTGATCGTTCTGATGCAGTCAATCAATCGCAGTTACGGAAAACGGAGGTTGATTGGCGTTCTTACTTCGTGGGGCGCTGGGCTTTCGTTGGCGCGTTGGCTTCCTGTTTGCTGCTCGCACTGGTGCTGTCCCGTCGCAATGAAAGTGCAGGTCCGTCGGTAGAGCGCGAACCTGCTGTAGCCGAGGGCTTCATTGCGACCCTGCACGAGGCGACGCATGTCGTGTGGAGTAACGAGGATCAAGCAGTCAATGTTGGATCGCGAATCAAAGCAGGCAGTCTGCGGTTAGAGGCGGGCGAAGCAGAGGTCGTATTCGATTCTGGAGCGAAATTACGTCTCGCCGGTCCGGCAGAAATGAGGCTCGAATCGCCACTATCTGTGTACTTGGCGAAAGGTACTGTAGCGGCGCATATGCCGCCGGCAGCAATTGGATTCAAATTACGGACTCCTACGTCAACCCTTGTAGACCAGGGAACCGAATTTGGTGTCGCGGTCGAACAATCTGGAGAGACACAAGTCCATGTCTTTCGTGGTCAAGTCGATCTCCTCTATCGCGACGCGGAGAAAGAGGGTGACGCGCCGGCCAAGCTTGAGATGTATGATCGACATGCACGTAGGATCAATCAGCTGGATAGCATCGGCGAGAGGATAGCGTTCTCTAACGCCACTTTCGCGAGTCTGGCGAGACGTGTGGCCGATCCGATCGAGTGGAAGGTTGCCGAGGGTGGTAACGGGCATTTCTATCAACTCGTTGTGGAGAAACGTTCGATCACCTGGCACGAAGCGGCTCAACTTTCGATGGGCCGGCATTTTCGTGGCATGCCGGGTCACTTGGTAACCATGACTTCCCGTGAGGAAGATCAGTTCATTGTTGAGAGTCTGTTGGAAGAAGTACCGCTACGAGGTGTCTGGACGGGAATTACGGACGTACTCAGGGAAGGTCATTTTCGATGGGTGACCGGCGAACAATACGAATTCACGAATTGGGCAACGTGGCCGGAGCAGCAACCAGACAATTTTCACGAAGCGGATTGGCACGGAGGCGAAGACTACGGCATGTATGCTCAATTTCCAGGTAAGCAGCCTTGGGCCTGGAACGATTTAAGCATCGACAGTATGCATGAGAAGATCGCCGCGTACATCGTCGAGTACGAACCACCGGTAGACGCGCTGCGACATCGTTCGATGGCCCTCGATCCTATTCATTGGCCAAAGAGTGAGGGTGGAAATGGTCATTACTACCGCATGGTTCTCGTGTTGGAGCCCGCTGATTGGAACACGATTCGCGAACGCGCCGCTGATTCCAAGCTGCATGGCACGGCTGGACATCTGGTCGCGATGGAGACGCCCGAAGAGCGGGCATTTGTCGCCGACAAGATTCTGCGTATTTGCGGAATCCCAGAGATGATGATTGGCTTGAGCGGCAGTCTAGAACAACGTGATTTGCGATGGGTGAGTGGTCAGCCAGTCGTGGGACTCGAAGTTGAGCAGTCACATCTGCCGACGGATATGGTCTATGGTGTTTTCCGATGGAACCCTGCCGGTAAGTGGCAGACCGGTTGGGAGATTCGTGCGATGTCGATGGAGGTATTGCCAGCCGACTGGTTCGGTTACCTGATCGAATATCCTGCTGAATCAGTTGAGGAAGAACTCTAGAGGTTTGTAGCGACTAGTTAACGTTTACTTTTCGTTGTTTCTTTTTTGGGTTTTGAGGTAGCAAAGCAAGTAAAGCCTGTTGGGCAAATCCCGCTTTGTTCCCTCTTTATTTGGAGGTAGAGACTAATGAGTTGTCGAAGCAAGTTTCCCCTTTGTTTATCGGTGGCTTTCGCCGTAACAATTTCCATGTTGGCGACCGGAGATGTGCACGCGCAGTACACAGAAGTGTGGAAGGACACGTACGAAGCCACACCCGGTCTGGACCTTAATGCCGACCTCGGTTCTCCGCGCCAAACAGGCAATCCGATTCCGTTGGCCTACGATGCGAATTTGCCGTTTGGTGTCGTAGACCAGACTACAGACTACCACCAGCAGATCGTCGGCCCCGACGGAAACGGGAATCACCTACTGCAGCTCGCCGGCGATGGCGGCATCAACAACCCGCCGTTACCAAATACTCAGCTTTTTCATGCGTACGCATCGCCTGATCACAACTTCAAAGGTGTTGTTAACGGACAGGTCATCGGTAAGAAGATTTCCGTCGTGATCGACGCGTTTACCAATTCCGGCGAGTATGAGGACGGTGATCCGGACGTCGCGGGTGATGGCTACTTTACGACCGCCGCTATCACCATCGGCTCGAGTGAGAAGATTACGGATTCAGATAACCTGACTAACGCTGGGGAGACGGGCTTCAGTATTAAGTTCCTCGAGCAGACCTTTGTCGATAGCCTGTGGACCGATCCCAACATTGGAATTAACTTCCTTCAATTCCGTGACGACCAGAAGTCGACTTCAGTTCCAGCGCCTGCGCCGGATAATACGGTCGGCAACCTGATCCCTCACACGGCGGGACTTGGGCCGGCACTAGTTGAGATCTACGCTGATGATCCGACGGACGGAAATCCGTGGGATGGAGTTGGTCAAACTGACATCGAGGTCCATGTGAATGGCCAGAGTGTGTTCAATTACTCAAAACTTGATGGTGGCTTCGCTGACAATTACATCACATTGCAAGCGATGAATCAGTCGAACTTTAGTCTACCGAATGCCCTGGCGGTTCATACGTTTGACGACCTAACTGTCTACAGTGCTCCAATTCCTGAACCGACCTCATGTATTTTGATAGGACTAGGTCTGTGTGGATTGGCAGTTCGACGTTTTAGAATCTGCTAGTTATTTTGAATCGAAGTAATCACTGGAACGAGAAGTATTCCAAGACCGTCCCAGCGCCGGGGCACCGCTGGGGCGGCTCGGAATAACGTACAAATTGAGTTGCTGATTTTTCGTGGCGGTAGACAGTAAAGAATGGCTTCGTAAATCGCTGCAAGAAACGAAAATCCATTACTCCCAAACTGCGAGAACTCGATCCGACTCTCACCAATAGGAGAATCCTGATGGCTCTATTTCGAACTTTTCTATTCGTCGCAGCGACTTGGGCTGTCGCGCAGATGCAAAATGTACAGGCCCAATTCACTCCTTACTTTTTCGATGGCTTTGACGTCAGCACCGCGACGGAAGATATCAATTTCGAGAACGACACGGCACGTCAGGGCGGGGCTCCTGCACCGATAGACTACGTTACTAATGTCGATCCCGCGTTGACATACAAGCATCAGATGTTTGACGAGAGTGCACCCCTTCGAGTGCTCCAATTGGCGGAAGACAACAGTAGTGTCGTGGGTCCCGAGGGTCCATCGCCCACAATGATCTCCCCAGATTTGAACTTCAACGGGACACTTCCCAACGGTGACATCATTGGTAAGCGTATTACGTTTGACATGGACGTTGCTGCGATTCTGCCGTCGTTTGACGAGCATGGAGTTGCTTGGACGTTTGCAGGCGTAACCGTCGGCGGAGACAGAACGCTGATCGATGATGTCGACTCACAAGGGTTTATTGACGGTGAACCGATACCAGATCACTTTTCGGCGAGGTTTGTTCACGATCGGTTTTCACTGCAGACAGAGTTCATGCAAGCTTATGAGCAAGGCGCACTAGTATCTGACAATACAGGCTGTATTGGCTGTTTCTTGAATCACCTAGGGGGCGATGGCACGCTGAGCGTCCAGATCGACATCGACGATCCAGATGATGGTAATCCATGGGACGGTGTCGGATCCACTGTAGTCCAGGTGTCGGTCAACGGAGATCCAATTCGAAATCCCAACAACGATGAAGTATGGACTTTCGTCAAAGAAGATGGCGGGTTTACTGACAACTACATCACACTATTCGGGAAGGCACAGTCGTGGAATCACCCAGTAGATCCGACACTCACGCGCTCACTCGCGACACATACCTTTGAGAATTTCACGGTCTGGTCGGCCCCACTGTTTCCGGTAGATACTGATCTCGACGGCGATGGAGACACGGACGGCACAGACTTCCTGCTCATTCAGCAGAGTGATCCGTCGTTGATACCAAACTGGCAAGCCAATTATCCCCAGCCGCTGGGCGCATCCTCGGCGCTTAGTTCCGTGCCGGAGCCTGGTTCGCTTGGCCTGATTGTAGTCGTGGCGCTGCATGGGCTCTGCTACAGACCTCGCGTCACCTCGTCACGTTGTGCCTAGTAGGAATTGATTTATGTTTGTTACACGAGTTTTGCCACTGGGCGTGTGGTGTGTGATGTATCTGGGTTTTCACTCGGTGCACCTCGCTTCCGCTCAGTACACACCGTACTTCTTCGATGGGTTCGATGTCAGCGCGGCTACGTCAAATATCAATTTTGAGGTTGCTTCGCGGCAAGGCGGTTCGCCGGCCCCGCTGACTTATGTTACGACCACCGTAGATCCGACCGACGACTTTCGGCACCAGATGTTCGACGCAGCCGCACCCGTTCGAGTGCTGCAGTTGGCAGACGACGGGACGAACATTCCTGGCGTCGGACCTATTTTCTCATTCAAAACCATGGTCTCACCAGAGTTCAACTTTAACGGAACACTGCCAAACGGTGACATCGTCGGCAAGCGCATCACGTTTGATTTGGACGTCGCGGCGTTTTTGGGTGCTGGCCCGGATCAACCCACCTTTACCCAGGCAGGAATCACGATCGGAGGCGAAAAGACGCTGATAGATAACGAGGATGAAGTTGCTGTTCAGAACGGCGATCCTCCCACTACCTATTTCTCCGCCACGTTTATCGAGGATCTATTCGCTGGCTTGGGCGAGTTTGTGGGTGTGGCAGATAGTGGCGGACCGGTCATGGATGATACTGGATGTATCGGTTGCTCGTTGACACACACGGCCGGCGCCGGGTTTTTGAGCGTTCAAATCGACATCGATGATCCTGCGGACGGAAATCCATGGGATGGAGTTGGCTCCACGGTTGTAGAAGTATTTGTCAACGGTGATCCAATCCGAAATCCGAACAATGGCGAGCCCTATGTTTTCGAAAAAACAGGTGGTGGATACACAGATAATTACATCACGCTGTTTGGTCAGCGACAGACATTCACTTCACTAAATGGTCTGGCGACCCACACCTTTGACAACCTCACCGTGTGGTCCGCGCCGCTATTTCCCGTGGACGTTGACCTGGACGGAGACGGTGACGTGGACGGGACCGATTTCTTACTCATACAACAGAACGACCCATCGCTAATACCGGACTGGGAAGCCACTTATCCGGTGAACGTGGCGGCATCGGCGAACGTCAGTGTCGTACCAGAACCATCAACGGTGCTGCTACTTGCTATCGCGATGGCGTGGAGAATGCGTTTTCGGCAGTACGAGTAGTTCGTACTCAACTCTTCAACCTTTCAATCGAGTAGACAAAAAGGGACCAAAGATCATGAAGCGACGTAAGACCGCGTTTACGCTCGTCGAGCTTTTGGTTGTCATTGCAATTATTGGAGTCTTAGTCTCATTGTTGCTACCTGCCGTTCAAGCGGCGCGCGAAGCAGCCCGTAGGGCGCAGTGCATTAATCACCTCAAGCAGTATGGCGTTGCCCTGTTGAATTACCATGATGTGCACGGACACTTCCCTGCCGGAGGTAAGACTGCGTGGACATTCGATCAGTCGAAGCCGTTGCTAGGTACTTGGCAAGATGATCATGGATCTTGGCTCTGCCGAGTGCTTCCTTTTATCGAGGAGCAAGCAATTGCTGACACACTGCCAGATCTCGAGGACCCGTCCATTAACGATCCCATCAATGCCGTATGGATCAATGAAACGCTTAACGGCGGTCCGCCACCTAGCATTAAAATCGGACGTTGTCCTAGCGATAGTTTTGAGTTGGCAGAACCATTCTTTAACTATTCCGGAAACATCGGTCCGACCGTGCATGTCTCCAGCTGTGGAGGTAGGGGGATCGTATTTGACCAAGATCTATCAGCTCTTGGAATCGTGGTGCCCTTCATTGACGCCGGGGCCTGTCCTATCGATCCTTCATTGTGCCCGCTAACAGGTATGTTCAGTCGATTGGGCTTTCACAAAGTCTCGATTAAGCATGTTGCTGATGGGACCGGGAATACGCTGTTGGTAGGCGAAACACTGGTCGGCCAATCAGGTCACTCGCTCGATATCGCTAGAATTCGCGGATACTGGGCAGGATTCGATTGCGGGCTTGCCCACGCAGGTACGATCCCGTCAATCAACTGGCCTGTGGATTCCGAACAGAAAAGTTGCAATGACGGTGCCGGTGCGGCCTTCTACAGGCACAACTATCACGTGACGATGGGCTTCGAATCGAACCATCCTGGCGGTTCAAACTTCCTGATGGTCGATGGGTCTGTCCATTTCGTACCTGAATCGATTGATTTCAACGTCTATCAATTGTTGGGCACTAAGGACGACGGTCGGCCCATAGGCGAATTACCGTTCTAGATTTTTGTATTTCTATCCATGCCGGCTCGTGCAGGACAGACGCACGCTTACGGGGAATTGACCATGCTGCGATCATTTAGATTTCGAATCGCTACCGCGGTTAGATGTGCATTGGTAGTGTTCCTATTGGCGGTGACCGGTTGTGGCGGCAAAGGAGTAGTACCGGTCGAGGTACACCTGTCGTTGGACGGTAAGCCGTTGGCTGATGCCTCGGTTAGCCTCATCCGCACGGGTGGGGAACAGGGGCGCGGAGCATTTGGAATCACCAACGAAGCTGGCGTTGCGAGCGTAACGACATTCGAACCGCTTGATGGGGCATTGCCCGGAAACTATGCCGTCGTTGTCCTGAAAGCACCGGAAAGCATGCATACTTATGCCGAAGAAGAGGTGGATTCGCAGGACTTCAATGCGTTGATGCGTCTCTCTGCACCGCATGGGACCGTTCGGAGAAGCCGCCGCAAGCGCGTCAGAACTATCATCAACGAAGTCTACGCCGCGCCCCACACGACACCGCTATCCTGTGAAGTGTCTTCCACGTCGCATGAATTCCAGTTCGAACTAAACTCTCAATGATTGCTGCTATGATTAGTCATCCTACATCAAATGTTGCCAAAGTTGCCGTTTTATTGGCAGCTGCTAGTTGCGCGAACTCGCTTCACGCCGCGACTTCTGAAGCCAAAGTCACGTTGGTGCAATTTCAACTGCGAGATCGCACGGCCGAATCCGTCGCTGAGCGTATGCCGGCATTTTTCAAGCAAGCGGCTGACTACGGCTCGGATTTGATCGTATTTCCCGAATACATCTTGGGATATCGCATTGATGCCGACCATCCGAACGTGAGGAAGTTTCGCGAACTCGCGCGCGAACACAAGATGTATGCGATCGCAGGCTTAGTTGAGAACCACGATAAACGTTACGCGACGACAGCTATGCTCGTAGACCGACAAGGGAGCATTATCGGTCGCTATCTGAAGACTCATCCTGCCTCAGGACCTGCCCCGCACTGGTGGCCCCCAGTATCTGGCAGTGACCAAGAGGCGCGTGGCATCCTTGGCAGCCAATTTAAGGTGTTCCACCTCGACTTTGGCACCATTGGCATTTTGCAGTGCTACGATGGCTACTTTCCTGAGGCGTGGGGATGCACTTCTTATGGCGGAGCAGAGATTGTTCTTTGGATCAATGGACGCGATGGCATGGTCGAAGATGGTCACTGCCGTTTTGCCTCTTTGGCGTATGGGTGTGTCGTCGGTGCGAATATTACGGACGGGAAGAACACTGGATTCTCGGGAGTAGGGATCAGTGCCCCTGGTGAGCGGGAAGAATCGCGGCTGTTTCCACGGATTAAAGAACCGGGAGACGCGTGCGTACACGCGACGATTGACCTGGACGAGCTACGTCGACACCGCAAACACTTACGCACCATGCATCAGCGCCGTCCCGAACTCTATGGTCGTCTGACTGAGGACGTAAAAATGTGGCAGGATTACCCCGACGTCCCTTGGGATTACCCCGAAGCAGCTGGATTGGTCAACCAATCGCAGCTGCCTCCGCCACCCGAAGATGATCCCCTGGCCAAAAGCCGTCCGTAAGGAATCTCGCGATGAATCCTGCCGATCAGCGTGACGGTGTGCCGGATAACGGTTCGTACACTCGTCGCCGGTTCCTGAATAAGACAACCTCCCTTGCAGCTGGAGTTCTTGCTGCAAACGCGTCGGAGAGCATAGCTGGGGACGCCCTTGGCAGATCTACGGTCAAGCGCTCACAGCAGAACTCGGTTGAGCATTTGCTTCGCAAGGCCGTCATGCCGAGGCAGGCGGTTGATCAGTTTCTCGATCCGAGGGCAAAGGTTTGGGCGAAGTTTCATCCAGTGTATGGTTACTTGCTTCGCGACAGCTTTATGCGCGACGGAGTAGATGGATCACACACGTTGGCACGATACTCGGAACGTGGCCATCGTCGTCAGGTGAACTTTGGCGAATTGCCTTGTCGCATCAATACCTATGGGGATAGTTTCACGCAAGGCCATCAAGTCAGTGACGGCGAGACGTGGCAGGAGGTACTTGCGGCGCACTTCTGCGAACCAATTCGCAACTACGGAATTGGCGGTTTCGGAGTCTATCAGGCGTATCGACGCCTGCTAGAAGTCGAGGAAACCGACCGCGGCGCACCCAACGTAATCTTGAATATCTGGGGCGACGACCATCATCGCAGCATCATGGCGTGTCGCTGGCTGTCATTTGACGGCGACTTCCTCGACAACATGCCGCACGAGATGTTTCACGCGAATCCCTGGGCGTACGCGCGACTCGATCCCAACTCAGGCGACCTCACAGAATTCGATTGCGTCTGTCCGACCCCTGAGTCCATTTACGACATGTGCGACGAGGAATTCGTCGTCGAGACGTTCCGCGACGACGCTGTTATACACGCGTACGCCGCCATCCGAACCGGCGAAGTTGCAAACCCCGATGCACTCGAAGCGATGGCTGCCGCGATTGAGTTCAACAGCCTAGATTACACGAGCAAGGATACTGTTCGTTCAAGCGTCAAACATCTGCACGCAGAGTATGCTGTGCGCGTGGGCATGAAGATCGTCGAGAGGTTGCAGCAGTATGTGGCGTCGCACGGTAAGAAGCTGTTTGTGTTGCTCAGCCATCCTGCCGGCTCGGTTTGGCATCACTGCAAAGGCACGCGACAGGGGTCGGAAAACTTTGTGGACTGGCACCCGCAGGAGTTTTGCGAGTTCCTTTCACAGGCGGGTATTCCCTTCGTTAACACGGTCGACAAACACGTAGAGGAGTTTCAGCAATTTCGGGCAGACGCGAAGGCATACGTCGATCGCTATTACATTGGGCACTACAACCCGCAGGGTAACCATTTTTTTGCCTACGCGATCAAGAACGAACTCTTGGCCTGGCTAGATCCGCAACCTCCCGCTTACCGCGACGGCCCGCAATCCCCACTCGATTTTGACGGCTACCTGCCGAGTTAGGCTTCGCATGGGGCGCTACACAACAGCCTCATCTCAATGGCAGGTGGTGCTTGCATGTCTGGCTGCGGTCACACTGCAGATCGGCTTTGCCGAAAACACCAGCGCACATCAGTCCGTTTTCGAACGACCTGACCCATCCGAGCTAGCCAAGACCGAGCCACCTATGGCAGGCTCACAAGAATTTGCTAAGACGCTGCTCCGCGAACTGAAGGCCCAATTCAATCATGATGCCTTCACACTGCTTGACCAGCTCGAAAAACACCTCAATCAGTCCGATCGCATTCGTTGGGGATTCGATGCCGGCGTCAGCCAAAACGTGGGGGACTACTTCCGTTGGCGGGCCGAGACGAAGTTACTGGAAGTTCTGCAGTCGTATCCTGAAATAATCGAAATTGACCTTCGCCCGGGTGCCGCAGTACCAACACCTGAGATCACCGTTGAGTTGCTTCCCGAGAATCGCGCTGTTGTGTTGAAGATCGTGACAGGTGATCACGGGACAAGCTTTGGGACCCATCGATGGAATCTCAGCGCGGAACAAGTACCTCAACCTTTTCGTGTGCCAACGAACGCCGACGGAATACGATTTGCGATCGTCGTCTTCGAGCAGGTGCCCAGCGAGGGAGGCGTGATGCAGCTTGAGTTCCGCCCGGATGGAGAGGAATCCCCGGGGCAGACGAGAGCGTTGCGGTTCCAGACTCCGGAGCTAGGTTACTTGAAGCTCGAAATCACCGATGACCATGGGCACCACACTCCCGCGATTGTGCAACTCGCCGCACACGCAAACGGCCAGCTCCAAGAAATTCCCGGCGCCGTCGACTTGCGTGAGCAACTTAACGACGTGGTGCCTCATATTGCGGAACTTGGGCGCGGATATACGTTTTATCTGCCGCGGAAGAAACAAGGCCGATATTGGATCGTCGACGAGCCAGTGGAAATCACCGTACCGGTCGGAAAATGGGATCTGAAGATTCTGCATGGCCCAGAACACGTGCCTTATCAGCAGACGATCGATATTGCTCCTGGGGAGTGGACCGACCACAAGTGCAGCTTGCAGCGTTGGATTGATATGCCCAAGCTCGGCTGGTACTCCGGCGACGACCACGTTCATGCTCGGCTCAACAGTGGAGCAGACGCGAAGAGTTTACTTTCTTATGCACGAGCTGTCGATATCCACGTCGCGAACATTCTTGAGATGGGCGATCCGATGCGGACTTACTATGCACAGCGCGGTTTCGGCGTCGATTTTCGCCGTCGACAAGGAGATTATTGGCTTGTTCCAGGACAGGAAGATCCGCGATCGGAGCTCGGCCACGCCATTGGACTCAACCTCAAATCGAAAGTGCGCAGTCTCGACCGCTACTTGCAGAATGATTGGGTAGCCGCTCGGATTCACGAACAAGGTGGACTGTACGGACACACCCATGTCGGCGCAAATGCCTGTTACGCCCACAGAGAGATGGCCTTGTTCACCCCGCTTGGCATCGTCGACTTCAATAGCATTATGCAAGCGTCTTTGGGTACGGAACTCTACTACAACTTCCTCAATCTCGGTTTTGAAATGAATGCCTCGGCCGGGGCGGACACACCTTACGGCGGGACGATCGGCGCGACGCGGGTATACGTATTCTCCGGAGAAGGAGAATTTACACCTGACGTTTGGTTTGACGGTCTGAAACGGGGGCGTTCGTTCGTCAGTAACGGCCCGATGTTGGAATTTGAAGTTGATGGCCAGTTGCCGGGGAGTGTGATTGAGATCGCAGAGCCGCATACGGTCCAGATCAAAGCGCGGGCGCGCGGACTAAGCGGCTGGTCGGCACCTAAGAAGCTACAGCTGATTCGCTTCGGCGAAGTTCTCGCCGAGACAACCTCCGGCGATGTCGAGCAGTCGGAACTGCAACTTGAATTCGAACTCAACGCCGAACACGGTTGTTGGATCGCTGCGTACGCTGAGGGGCATGATGGATCGACGGCTCACAGCACACCGGTTTATGTCAAACGTGCAGGGCGAAGGCACTGGCATTTTCTGCGCGCAAACGAGCTGATTTCGACGCAACTTTCTATAATGGATGAGATTGAGGTCGCACTTAGTCGATCGGAAGAAGCTGTGGCAGCAGGACGAAATCCGCTGGACTATTGGAACTTACGAAACGCAGAGCAGGCGAACGCCGTTCGGCGGCAAGTGCAGATAGCGAGGCAGTTCTACGAGAATCTACGGGACACTTATCACCAGGAACAGGCACTGCGAACTCAGTGAGCGGTCGGAACAAACAGAGAAATGTCGCACTTAAGAACGAATCAACCACAGAGCCGTAGGCTAAATCTCGAGTCACTCGAGCCGCGAAGGCTCCTGGCTGTTGTTGAGTACCCGCTGGCGAACGCCGGGTTCGAGTCGCCCGATTTGGACGCAACCAACAGCTGGCACCCGACGGTTGACGGATGGACGGTCACAGGAACTCCTGGCACAACGTACGAAATTCCAGCAGCCGAGCCTTCACCCGCGACAGAAGGCGAACAATACGTCTTAGCCGATTCTACGAATTGGAATCTGACGCAAGCGGGCCCGACAATTCAGGCCAATACTCGCTATATTCTCTCCCTGGACGTATTTCCGCTATCTACGGGAGACAGCGTGGCATCGGTTCAGCTTCGCGACTCGTCCAACAATCAGATCATTGCTGGTGTGGGGAACTTTCCGTCCGCTAATCCGGCGATGCGAGAGGTTGCTTTACCCGAAGGTGAGTGGTCACGTGTGACAGTTGGTTTCAATAGTGTCCAGACTCTCGCCAACCTGGGAAATGACATCCTCGTTCGGATCAGTGGAAGCCGATTGGCCTTTGATAACGTACAGCTGTTCATCGACGATAGCGTACATGATTTCTACATCAGCTCCTCAAGTGGCAGTGATACCAATGACGGTTTTAGCGACACCGCAGCGTTCAAAGACTTTGAGAGCTTAACGCCGTATTTGCCCCTTCTGCCAGGTGAACGCATTTTGCTAAAGGCTGGTGATACATTCACCGACGAATTAAACCTCCGCGGCAAGGGAACCGCGGACTCCCTGGTGGAGCTCACAAGTTACGGCGTAGGGCCGAATCCTATAATCCGACGTCAAGATTTGACCAAGGATGTCGGCGTCGTTTGGAACAATGCCAGCTTCGCCCGCATCAGCAATATTGATGTCGAACATTCGAAGTTAGGTATTTACCTACGTTACGAATGGACAGACGTTGGCAGTCGCGATGTCACGATCGAGAACAGTAACTTTCGCGACATGACCGATCCGACGTTGGAGCCGAGTGATCACAACTTCGAGTATGCTTGGTCTGATGCAATTTTCGTCGGCGGCCAGGCGTGGAACCAAGCCGAGTTTTCTACTCGACTCGAAAATCTGACTATCCGAAATGTCACCGCCGTGAACACGGCTCACCTGTTCGGAACAGCCTGGTACTTTCCACAGGTCTACCGTAGCAGACTGAGAAATCTGATTATCGAAGACAGCGTTGCCATCAATAATCTGGCCGGCGCTTTCCAGCTGTTTAACGTCGATGGTGGTCATATCAAGCGCGTGCACTCGATTGCCGGGGGCGGGCAGGATACCTGGTCGGGAACCACGTTGGGTTTCATCCAGAGCTCACAGAATTTCCTGATCGAAGATAGCGAATTCTCTTACATCGATCGCGCCCAAGCTGCGGATGGTAGCGGCATGGATTTCGAGGGAGATTCGCACAACATTACTTTTCGCAACAACGTTATCCACAATAACGCCGGCTCCGCTTTGCTAATCCTCTCCACCGGCGGCCCTAACACAAATCTGGTGATTGAAGATAACACGTTCTATAACAATGCTCGTGATCCCTGGAACGATGAGATAAACAGCGAGATCCAGGGCGGAGGACTAGGCCATACGGGTATCATTCGCAATAACGGGATCTATCGCGGTGACAGTTCGATCAACTTTTTCTCTCCTAGTGCCGATTGGTCCGGATTCACGATAAGTGGCAATCGAGAGCTTGAATACTCGGATGTGCGCCAACGGCCAATGTGGTGGGAGTTCGAGACGGATGGAGATTTCGAGGGCTGGGGTGGATTCAATCAATGGAACAATCCCGCTGTATCAGGCGGCGTGCTAACTGGCCAGAGTGGTGCCGACGCCTATGTTGAGTCACCGCCCACTTGGGTTAACACCAATCAGCCTACGTATGCCTGGGTGCGGATGAGCCAGACCGCAGGCGAAGTCGGACAGTTCTTTTTTATCACGGAAACAGATCCCGTCTGGGATCAATCTAAGAGCGCTTTCTTTAACATTGTGCCTGATGGCAACATGCACGATTACTTCGTTGACCTGGGTTCGTCGGTGGAAACCAACGGTGTAATCACGCAGATTCGACTTGATCCGACAATCGATCCGGATTCGAGTATGGAGATTGACTTCGTCCGTCTGACCGATAGTGCCGATCTGAATCAAGTTCCACCTTCCGACCCATTGCCACCACCTTTGGAAATGACATTCACTTCCATTGGCAGTGACGATGGCTACATTCTAGAATCTTCGCAGAACAGTGGTGTCGGCGGCACCGTAAACTCATTCTCTTCGACTTTCCGGCTCGGCGACGATTCCAGCAATCGCGCTTATCGGCCGCTCTTGTCGTTTGACACTTCTTTGTTGCCGGATAACGCGAGCGTCGTCGAAGCGACCATCGGGATCACGCGCGTCGGAAACCCCACTGGCAACATCCCTATCGGTGTGCCGTACTCTGAGTTTGAAGATATCCTCGTCGATTTGGCGACGCCGGACTTCGGAGCGCCCTCGTTGGAGGCGTCTGACTGGCAGTCGGACGCCACCAAGGATGCGGTCTCCAAGTTCGCCTGGCCACCGTACTTGGCTGGTATGGAAATCTATAGCCGACTGGAAAACCCTGACAACGATCTCGTCAACTTGTTGGGGAAAACGCAGTTCAGAATCCGCTATGCAAACGATGACGACGGTGACAACGTGGCCGACTACATGTCGTACGCCACCGGGAATCACCCGATTGCCAGTTTCCGCCCGACGCTGACCGTCAAGTACTACATCAACGATAATCCTTCCGCCGATTTTGATGGGGACAGCGATATCGATGGTTCTGACTTCTTGATTTGGCAACGAAACGCTGGTACCACAGGCACCGCACTAAGAAGTGACGGCGATGCCAACACGGACACCGACGTCGATGCTGACGATCTGACAATCTGGACAGATCAGTACGGGCTTACCGCGAGCCAGGCGGCATCGTCACAGGCAAGCGAATCTGGACATGCTGATCACGCTAGCTCGTATGTGGCGGACAGCGATCTCACTGTTTCGCTTGCGCCGTTCGTCGTACTGGCTGACCCTCCTTCTGATGTTGAACGAGAAATCGAGTCTGAGGTCGTGGAGTACGACCCAATGATCGAAGAGCGATTGTTTGGGAACCGGGTGCTCGAATCCATTGAGCCAACAACAGGTGACCTGCAAGAATCCACAATCGAGATAGAAGAGTCCGAAGCGTCCGCTCCGGACGCCATCGCAGTTGATGAGTTTCTTACCCATTTCGACTGGCAAGATCAACTGTAGGGTCTTGCCGCGATCCTGTTCGCAACCAATAAATCTCAGACAATGGCTGATATCAACAGGGCATATTTACTTGCCAAAGAACAATATGCGTCGCTTGGAGTCGACACAGAGTTGGCGCTTCGCCGCCTAGCACAAGTGGCAATTTCCATCCACTGCTGGCAAGGCGATGATGTGGGAGGATTCGAAAATCCCGAGGGAGACCTGACCGGCGGTATCGCTGTAACCGGCAACTATCCTGGGCGCGCACGCACGCCCGACGAGTTGCGTGCCGACTTCGAGCAAGCACTTTCACTCGTACCGGGCAGTCATCGTTTCGCCCTTCACGCCAGCTATGCCGAAAC
>JANQQA010000136.1 GCA_028285205.1 Bythopirellula sp.
GTTCCCATCGCTGGAAGGCCCACCAGCTTGCTGCGACGATCCCTAGCGCTGCAAAGAAGATGGCGAGCATCTCTACGCTGAGAGCGATCGTCTCATGCAGACGGAGTACTTCGCTAAACCGCTGGGGCTGCCCTCTGCGGCGGGCAATCTCTTCCAGGTCGTGACGTGAGAAATTTCGTAATGCACGAGTGCCCAGGCTGATGAGTGCGGTTGCGGCCAGCGCGAGCAAGCTAATCCAGAAGAGTTGCGAGGTACTCACTGACGTGGCGCCTCGTTTTCGGAGGTTCGTTCTGCATACTCATCCAGCTGCGGTACGGCGAGTTCCTTCAAGTAGCGCAATTCCGCTTGGCGCATCCGGGCGATATCTTCGGGTCGCTTGTCACGATAGCCTACTAGATGGAGCGCGCCATGGATGACGTACAGCAGCAGTTCGCTAGTGGCAGGCCAGTCGTAGTCCTGGGAGTTGGTGGCAGCGGTGTCGGTGCTGACGACCAATTCGCCTTCCAGGTAGGGCTCTCGATCTTCGAGAACAAAACTCAGCACGTCGGTGGGATAATCGTGCTGGAGGTACTGTCGATTGATTTCGTGAATGGTGGGGTCATCGACTACCGCGACGCTGACCGTGCCAGAGGTGTACGACGAATCACGAAACACTGCCAATACGGCGGACCGAAGTTGAGCTTCGTCGATCGCGAGGCTCGCCTGCTGGTTTGCTATGGGGATGTGCAATCCAGGTTCCGGGGGCTCCCCTTCAGCTTCGGCGAATTGCTCATCAGAATTGGTATCTGTCGTTGGTATGTGTTCGTTCATTCTCAGCTTAGTGACTATGGGCGATTACGCTGTTTCCTGTCCCGGATACTTCACCCGACCGTGGTAGACGGCTGTCAGCGATTTTACCAGACTCTCGCCGATCTTGCGCACTTCTTTCAAAGTCAGCCCGCATTCGTCGAATTGACCGTCGAGCAGCCGCTTTCTCGACAAGTCTTCCACCAGCCCCTCGATCCGCGACGGTGTGGGCTCCTTGAGTGCCCGGGTGGCGCTCTCCACGGCGTCTGCCAGCATCAGGACGCCAGCTTCCTTGGTTTGTGGCTTTGGGCCAGGATAACGGAAAGTGCTCTCGTCGACTTCGCCGCTTTCGAGCTCTTTGTCGCGCTGCTCGCTCGCCTGGCGGTAGAAGTACTCGACCAGAGTCGTGCCATGGTGTTGCTGGATAAAGTCGATGATCTGCTCGGGAAGTTTGTTCTGCCGGGCGAGGTCAGCGCCATCCTTGACATGCGCAATAATCACCAACGTGCTCATCGCCGGCACCAGCGAATCATGGCGGTTGTCACCCTGGCCCTGATTTTCGACAAAGTAGCCAGGCTTGAGCATCTTGCCGATGTCGTGGTAGTACGCTCCCACGCGGACCAGTAGGCCGCGTGCGCCGATCGCCTCGGCGGCGGATTCCGCCAGTGCCGCGACGGTGATCGAGTGGTTATAGGTCCCCGGAGCACGGCGAATTAGTTCCTGCAACAAGGGCAGCGACGGATCGCCAAGTTCGATCAAGCTGAGGTCGGTCTGCACTTCAAAGACTCGTTCAACCAATTGCAGTGCGACGGTCATCAAGGCGCCAGCGATCACCGACCACAGGGCGAGCGTGAAGCCGTTGAGCCATAACACCGACCAGGGTTGGCCGTCGAGCGTGCCGACACCTAGTGTCGTCAGTAAGGCTACAACGCCAGCAACCAGTCCAACAGTGAACAACTTGCTGCGTGTGCGCACCTCTTTGAGTACCAGGACCGCGCCGGCCACAGTGGCCATGAGCACGAGCGCTTGCGACAGTTCGTGCCCAATCGACACGGCGATGATCAATGTGCCGCTGGCCGAAAGCAACAGTGCCACTTCCTGCTGGTACGCGATCGCCAGGGTCATTGCCAGGAGCAACAGCGCAATGATCTCGGTACCCCACTGATACTGATTCGCAACGTAACCCAGCACGACCATCAGCACCACGAGCGAGAGCAGGGCCACGAATCGGTGCAGTTCGGTAACAACCCTCGGTGCGTGCGTCAGGATGTAGTAGCCACAGAGCGTGTACAACGCGACGTACATTCCCAAGATTGCCAGCGCGCGTCGGACGCGCGGCCCAACTTCTTGCTGGTCGATTCTTGCTCGGTGTTCCAAGCGTAGGAGTTCCAGCGACTCAGTCGTAAGCGGAGTTCCAGCCTTTGCCAGCGTGTCTTCTCCGGCATGATAAAGGCGGGGAACTGGTTCGGTCTTCGCGGCAGCTTCATCTTGTGCGAGTCTCGTCGCATCGACGTCGAGCGTCAGTGTCGTCTTCAATCGAGGGCGAAGCCAGGCGAAGACACTCTGGGCGACTTGCGCGGAGGCGATCTTCTCATTCAGTGACGATTGCAGTTTCGCGGCCGCGTTTTCAATCCGGACCTCCGCGATGTCGCGGGCCGCGGAAACGCCAAATTCCTCACTTCCGGGCTTCTGTAGTCGCACAAAGATCTTCTCAAAATTCAGGTCCTTATGTTCCGCCGGCAACTCCTCCAGTAGGCCTCGCTCTTCGAATGGCGCCATCACTTCGGCCAGTTTCTCGTTGAATTGCTCCATCGCGTTCTCGGCACCAAACGCATCGCGAAAGCGCGTAAACTGGGTTTGTCGTTCCTCCGGCGTCGGATCAGGGGTGCCCTCGGCAAGCGGTGGCTCGAACGCCGTCCACACTTCGTCGTCGACATCCTCCAGCTTCTCAGCCGAGAGCAGCTTGGAGATTTCGCTCGTCAATTGGGCACGCAGTTGAACTAGTGGCTCAGCATCCTGGTCATAGATAGCCATGGTCAACCGCCGAGCGCGATCGCGAGCTTCTCTGGTCGCCTCTGCGTCCACCTGCTCGAAATCAACCCTTGCGACGATATCTCGCGTGGGGATCTCGTTTTCCCGATGGTTGAACGGAGGATCCCACCCCTGCGTGAAAGCAAGTAGAAACGCCGCCATCATTGCGCACAGGGCGAGTCGGAGCAGCACGCTGCCGCGACGCAGGTGGCCCAGTAGCGTACCGAAGAAGCCAGGTGGCAGCTCGACGGTCGCAACGCGCTGTTGACGGGTTCGTGGTTGATTGCCGGTGGACATGGTTCTGAGCGCTAAGCTATTAACGCTATGCGATTAGCGACTTCACAAGGATCGATGGTGATCCCGCGTCGTTGTGAGCGAGCGCTTATCGTTTCTTCTTCCCTTCATCGTAGGCGCGGACTATATCTTGGACGAGGCGGTGTCGCACGATGTCGTCTCCTGACAGCGTTACTTTGGCGAATCCCTCGATGTTGCGCAGTCGAGCCAACGCGTCGATCAGTCCGCTCTTGGTGTGAGGCGGCAAATCGGTTTGCGAAGTGTCGCCCGAGACCACCACCTGTGAACCTTCGCCCATACGGGTGAGGAACATCTTCATCTGCGAGACGGTCGTGTTCTGGGCTTCGTCCAAAATGATGAACGCACGATTTAGCGTGCGGCCACGCATGTAGGCAAGCGGCACGACCTCGATCACGTCCTCATCCATGCACCGACGCATCTGATCGAAGTCCATCATTTCGGTCAGAGCATCGAGCAGCGGCCGCAAATAGGGATTGATCTTTGCCTGTAGATCGCCTGGTAAGTAGCCGAGGCTCTCTCCTGCCTCGACGGCTGGACGAACGAGCACGATTTTGCGAATTCGCTGGGCACGGAGCGCCTCGACGGCGGTGGCGACCGCCAGGTAAGTCTTCCCCGTGCCGGCTGGACCGGTGCAGAATACCAGTGCGTTCTCACGGATCGCTTCGACGTACTTGGTCTGGCCTGGTGTCCGCGGAGTGATCGAACGACCGCCTCGCACGCCGATCGGGTCGGTCGACAGTGTCGACTCGCCGCTGGTGACGCGCCGGATCACCTGAGACACCGCGTCAGCACTCAGTGAGCCGTTTTCGCGGAGCCGATTGCGAAGCTCTTCGAGGACAGCGGTCGCTTTGATGACGGCTTGTTCATCGCCCTGAACGAGGATGTTGCCGTCGCGCGTCGAAATATTGGCTGGTATCTCGCGTCGGATCTGCTTGAGATGCTGGTCTCTGGTGCCCAACAGAAGGATCAGGTTCTCGGCGGCACCGACTGAGATTGTAGATTCAATCATGCATTGGGCGGTCGCGCACTGGCAACCGCTGTAGACAAACGATCTGCCCCAAAACTCTCTCCAACTATACCTAATCCGACCTGCTGGAAACCAGTCGGCGCGGCGTGACAAATCCTAAATGCTTTGCTGCTTTGGGTTTGTAGAGATTCTACCGGTTGTGCTGGACTCGACTCGACACGGGCAATGGCGGGTTTTCTCAACCGATCAGTCCGCTGACCCAGCACAAATACGCGACGGGCGCCGCCATCAGCAGCGAATCCAGGACATCCAACACCCCGCCAAAGCCGGGTAGCCAAGTGCTGGAGTCTTTCACGCCCGCGTCGCGTTTGAGCAGCGACTCGGCCAGATCGCCAAGCACTCCGGCTATGCCAACCAGCAGGGCGAAGACGATTGACGCGACGATCCAAGCGACACCTGCCGGCTTAATCGCAATCTCCAACGCTCTCGCGAGCGGTCCCAGCGCGAGCATCGAACCAGCAATCGCCAGAACCATCCCGCCCGCGGCACCTTCCCAGGTCTTCCCAGGGCTCATTACGGGGGCCAATTTGTGCCGTCCAAACAGACGTCCCGCCGTGTAGGCACCGATGTCCGCTGCCTTGACGACGATGATCATCGACAGCAGAGCCAACATGCCTCCGTGGGCGGTGTCGCCTGCGACCGGCAGCAGTCGCAATTGAACCAGGAATCCCAGCAGTCCGCCCACGTAGAGTACTGACAGAGCCGTCGCGCTGAGGTTCGCAATCGCTTGGCCCGGCTCCACGTAATGCCGCATTTCTCCCAGCAGCGCGACGATCAATCCAGCGGCCAACCCACAGGAGAGCCAGCCGAGTCTGCCGATTGGACAGTCCGTCGGATAGACGGACCATGCCAACGGGGCGCAGGATGCCAGGACGGGAAGAAACGTGCCCACGTAGACAGACCAGGCAGCAGGCGACTTGCCACTATTGCGAAACAATCGAAGCATTTCTTGGGTCGCCAGCACACAGAGCACCAACGCAATTGGCACCAAGAACACACCAGGGCGCGATGCTTTGATGTCAGCCCAGCAGAGTGCCGCTAACAACCCGATGAACAGTGGGCCAAGTATGAGTCGCCAGCGGAGCACAGTCACCTGCGGTTGTTGAAAGCTGATACGGACTTGCTAGGTCGCGAGCCCGCCGTATTTCCGGTTACGGGCTGCGAAATCGCAGATTGCCTGGTGCAAAGTCGATTCGTCGAACTCGGGCCAGCAGTTTTCCGTGACCCAAATTTCGGCATAGCTGATCTGCCAGAGTAGGAAGTTACTTATCCGCATCTCGCCTGCGGTGCGAATCAGTAAATCGGGATCGGCGTAGCCCGCTGTGTAGAGGTGCTGGCTGATGGTCTGTTCGTCGATATCCTGGGCGGCGATATCACCGGCAGCTACTTTGTTTCCAATCGCCTGCACCGCGTCAACCAACTCTGCGCGTCCCCCATAGTTGATTGCCAGGTTGAGCCACATGCCATCGTTGGTGGCACTCATGCTCACTGTCTGATCGAGTTCTGCGAGCACCTGATCGGGGATGTTGGTCCGCTTACCTAACGTCCTCACTCGCACGTTGTTTTCCATGATCGTAGTACGCTCTTGGATCATGTACTGTTCCAGCAAGTGCATCAGAAAATCGATTTCCTGCTGCGGCCGCTTCCAGTTTTCGCTCGACAGGCAGTAGAGTGTGAGTTGCTCCAAGCCAATGCGAGCGCACTCCTCCGTGGTTCGTCGCACCGAGTCGACCCCACGGCGATGCCCTTCGATGCGCGGAAGCCCTTGTCGTTGCGCCCACCGTCCGTTGCCGTCCATAATGATGGCGATATGCCGAGGCCAACGCTCGCTAGGAACGTTCTGCAGGGCTGTTGGGATTTCTTTCGTGTCGGGCATGTGACTGGCTACTTCAGCGAAATCGTCTGGCTGCGCGCAGGGCCAACCGACACCATCTCGACGGGCACACCCAGCAGTTCACTTACTCGATCAATATAGGCCAGGGCGTTGTCCGGCAGGTCGTTCTTGCAGGTTGCTTGCGTGAGATCTTCATGCCAGCCAGGTATCGACTCGTACACCGGCTTGACGAGACGTAGGTCGTCGACGTGGCTAGGGAAGCTGTTGGTCTGTTTGCCATGGAGCTCGTACGCGGTGCAGATCTTCAGTTCGTCGAATCCGCTCAACACGTCGAGCAGCATCAGACAGATCGAATTGACTCCGCCGAGACGCGTCGTATATCTCACCGCCACCGCATCCAGCCACCCGCAGCGACGAGGCCGTCTCGTGACGGTGCCATACTCGTTCCCTTGATCTCGAATTCGTTGGCCGATGTCGTTTTCTTGCTCGGTCGGGAACGGTCCCCCACCGACACGGGAGCTGTACGCCTTAACGATACCGAGCACGCGATTGATGTACCTAGCCGGCACTCCCGAGCCGCTGGAGATGCCAACCCCGGAACTGTTGCTGCTGGTCACAAACGGGTAAGTGCCGTGGTCCACGTCGAGCAGGGCACCTTGTGCTCCCTCAAACAGGATTCGTTTGCCTGCCTCCGCAGCCGCCAAGAGATACTCCGTCGTGTCCGCGACGTAGGGTTTCAGTCGTTCCGCGTAATCCAGGTACTCTTTGCAAATATCATCAGCCACCAAAGGCTCGAATTCGCCTAATGGGTACATGGCGGCCAACAGACTGTTCTTCACTGACACGATATGAGCGACTTGATCGCGGAAGGAGTCCCGATACAAATCGCCGAGTCGCACCGCGTAGGAGCGACCCACCTTGTCACGATAGCAGGGCCCGATGCCACGACCCGTCGTGCCGATGTTCTCGCCATCGGAGGTGTCTTTGTCCATGACCCGATCCTCGGCAATGTGCCAGGGTAGAATCACGTGCACGCGATCACTGATCTTCAAGTTATCGGAGTCGTCCACGTCGCGCGACGCTAGTTCGTCGAGTTCTGCGATCGCTTTGGCCGGATTGAGCACGACGCCCCCGGCGATCACGCAGGTCACGCCCGGCGTAAGCACGCCGCTGGGCAACAGCGAGAGCTTATAGACTTCCTCCCCAACCACGACGGTGTGTCCCGCGTTGGCTCCGCCTTGATAGCGCACCACAACGTCGTGCTCCTGTGTCAGTAGGTCGACGATCTTACCCTTGGCTTCGTCGCCCCATTGCAATCCGATGACACACGTTCCTGGCACGTAACTCTCCTCAGTTATTACGCTCTGCTCGAGTGACCGCAAACGCCCCATTGTAGCCGAATGGCCGGTGATGAAAACGGGTGCAAATCGGCTGTTTGGCCATAGAGTGCACGCTTGCGAGGAATCGCAGACTCCGTGCGCAATAACGAGTTCTAGCAAGATCATGCGCGATGCGACGAAGAACGTGCTGCCTGGCTTGCGCGCCGACATTCCTCCCCGTCCGCCGATCACCTATCATTCCATGCTATGGATGTCGTCTTGCTGATTACTGCCATCGCCTTGCTTGCCGCAGCAATGGTTGTGGGATGGTTACTCACGCTGCTTGGTTTGCCAGGCAACTGGCTGATGGTCGTTGCGGCCGCAATCTACGCTTGGTTGGCACCGACCAGCGGTGTCACTCAGCTGTCCTGGAGCTCGGTTGCCGTGATGGCCGTACTGGCTGCCGTCGGCGAGATCGCGGAATTTGGCGCCGGCGTTTGGGGGGCAAGAAAAGCAGGCGGTAGTCGACGAGCCGCCGTTTTCGCCTTGATCGGTTCTATGGTCGGCGCGATTGCAGGCGCCGCGTTGGGACTGCCGATCCCGGTGCTCGGTCCTCCGCTGGCAGCCGTGCTCGGCGGAGCGGTCGGCGCTTTGGTAGGGGCCGGATTTGCGGAACACACTTTGGGCGAAGACTCGCGGAAGTCGTTACGAGTTGGCGGCGCCGCATTTGCCGGGCGGCTGTTAGGTACCGGCGCCAAAACCCTCGTTGCCACGATTCTGGCCGTCATGGCGATGGTCGCCCTGTTTCTCTGACGCCACTTTGTGCTCGCGCAGGTGAAACCGCAGGTCGAGCGCTGTCTTGCCGACAATCAAAATTACAAGCAGCCAGATTGGGCTGCCCAAGGCGAACGTGGCGAAAGCTCCGAACAAGATTGCCAGATGCAACACCACGACCCTTCCGTAGGGTTGCGACATCAGGTCGGACAACGTCACGCGTCGGTATTCTCCGCCGAGCAAGTAGTTTGAGACAAAAGAAAACAAGTGGCTAATGGTTAGTCCCGCGATCGCCCAAAGTGCACCCGTCTCTTTAAGCAGGGCGAATCGCAGGTCCCAATTCCCCAGCGGCCCCTCGAATCCGCCGCCCTCGCCACCGAGCAGCACAAACACGAAAACGCCGTGTACCAGGCAGAACAATCCGTAGTGAACAGTGAAAAATGGTACGAAGAATAGCTTGGCGGCATGTTGCCATGGCAAGCCACTGGCATCCTCATCCGATGGCGAGCAACAGAGCATCTTAAGGACGTTGATCAAGCCGATGACAACGTTTTCGGCCCAATAGATCAAGACGATCGCAAAGGTACTCCAGTTCCAAAACAGCACTCCAAGCAACGGCACAGCGTTGGCGATCAGCAATGAGATTGCACTCGCCCGGTGCTCGGAGAACTCGCTCCAGCTGGCCAGGAAGTTGGATTGAGAATCACTCACCAGTGTCCTCAATACTGCTCAGCGTCGGCGATCGCTTGTTCGCGCAGCCGCGCTGGAAAATCAGGTAACGCAGTAATGACGCGAGACCAGGTTGGCATCGAAGCGGCACCGGCCGGGTCGCGCTGATATTCGCTGCCGGCTTCAATGATCAATTGGGCGAAGCCTTCGATAGATTGCTCTTCGGAATGGCGATCGTAAGCCAAGCTGTTGAGCACCGCGTCCGCGTGGTATTGGCGGATGGCATCCTGCGCCGCGCGAAGGTAGGCAGCTCGCAAAGAAACAAAATGACCCGGCTCGAAAACAATGCCCCGACTCGCCAGCGTTCGATAGATGCTGGTCAGGATGTCGGACGCCATTTTCATCAAGCCGCGTGAGGCGTCCTCCAAAGATAGGGGCTGATGCTTGTGCTCATAGATCCTTCCGATATCGATCTGGCAACATCTTTTCGGCGACGTGTTGCGAAATACTTCCGCCAGCGTACCTACTTCCAGTCCCCAGTCGCTAGGGATGCGGTTGGATTTGGCTAGTGCTGCCGTGACGGCGAACTCACCGGCGAGCGGGTAACGAAAACTCTGCAGAAAGATTAGGAAATCGTCGCTGCCAAGCACCGAGATCAGCGCTTTGAGCAGCGGTGTCACGAGCAGGCGGACCACTCGCCCATGCATGCGATCCGTGCACCGCGCGTAGTACGCCTTGCAAAAATCAAAGTCGAGGCTGGGCTCGGCCATCGGTAGGCACAAGCGGACGAGCATGTCGCGATGGTAATCGACGATGTCGCAATCGTGGAGCACAAACGCCTTCAGCTGCGGATCGGCCAGCAAATAGCCAAACGCGGTCCAAACGGCCAATCCCTTGCCGGGACTCTGAACGTTGAATCCGTACTCAGTCAGTTCGGCGTTGAGTTGCTTCCCTCGAGGGCCATCCGTCCAGAGCAAATGAGTTTTTGGGCCCAAAGGCTTGAGTCGTTCGGCGCATTCACGGTAGTCGTCGGAGCTCTCTGCGCGATTGAGCACGACGACGATCGTGTCGAGAAACTGCGTCTTGGCAAGCTGCTCGACGATTACCTTGAACGGATCCGCTCGCATATCCGATGCGGTGATCGGCAGCACCAAACCGAGGGGGTAACGAGCACTGGCATCGCAAAGTCGTTGTTCCAGCTCACCCGGCTTGACCGTGTCGAGATCGTGGATGGTGGTGATTGGTCCGTCTTGAGAGAAGTCTGCCAAAGTCCAATCCTAGGTTTGAGCTACGATTGCAGCCACACAATTTGTGCCGGCGAAAGCGTGAGTCGGCCCTCGTCGATCTTCGTCGATTCGTCGAGCAAGTCGCCCGCTGCCGCATATTCTGTCGGCAAGTGTATCACGGTTGGCTCGTCACTGAAATTAGCAGCAACGAGAATCGTCTGCCCGGTTTGAGTGTTCTTCCGCTCGAAGCCCAGTACGTGATCTGATTGGGTTTCCCAATAGGTTTGCTCGGCGCCCGGATGAAACGCAGGCTGCTGTGTGCGAATCTTCAGCAAGTTACGCACGCCGTCAAACACTTTTCGAGCCAGCGACTTCTCATCATTCAGTCGATCGTTCAGTTCGTCGAGCTGAAATTTACGACGGTTGATGCGCCGCGGAATACCGCTGGACTGCATGCCTTCCAGATCGTTTTCTGTCCCAACCAAACTATGGAAGTACACTGCCGGCACGCCCTGCAGAGCAAGCATGACTGCCTGTGTGGTCAGGAATCGACGTGCATGGGCCTGTTGATCGCCATCGTCGGGCGTGAGCGCCGACAGATAGCTGACGTTCATTTCGTATGGCGTGTCGCTGCCATCGGGTTGCCTACGAGTGCCGATGGCCCCACCGAGCGAATGAACCTTATCGACCATGCGTTGGAGTCGGTCGCCATCGACGTGACCTTCCAGTGGGCGTACACCAACGCCGTCGTGAGAGGCAGTGAAGTTAAAGTAGGTTGTACCCCGCGGTGGGCTTTGAAGATTCTCAAGCCATCGTTTGAGCGGCAAAGCATCCTCGTTCAGAAACGCGTCGAGCAACAGCGGCGGCAGGCTGAATTGATAGACCATGTGGGCTTCGTCGCCATCGCCGAAGTAGCTGACATTCTCTTCGTGCGGAACATTGGTTTCCGTGAGCAACAGCGCGGTAGGGGCCAGCTGATCCAATACATCACGCATCAACTTGACGACTTCGTGGGTCTGCTCGAGATGAATGCAGTTGGTCCCGATTTGCTTCCACAGATAGGCAATTGCGTCGAGGCGTACAATCCGCGCACCATGCGCGACATACTCCAGCAGAATGGCGAGCATCTCGGCGAGCAAAGCCGGTTCCGCGTAGTTGAGATCGACCTGGTCGCGGCTGAACGTCGTCCAAACCCAGCGGTTGCCACGATGGGTCTCAAACTCATGCAGCAGTGGCAAACTCCGCGGACGGGTCACGGCTGAGAGATCGGTCTCTGGATCGACTTCAATGAAGAATTGATCGTAGGGCGAGTCGCCGGCCAAGTACTTTTGAAACCAATCGCTTGCCTGCGATATATGATTGAGCACCAAGTCGAGCATCAGTCGACAATCCTGCCCAATTGCATGTACATCGTCCCAAGTGCCGAGATCGGGATCAACCTGCCGGTAGTCGACCACCGAGAATCCGTCGTCGGACGTATACGGAAAACAGGGCAGGAAATGCACCGTGTTTATCAGTGACGGCAACTGCCAATGGTTGAGAAACTGATGGAGCGTCTGCAATGGATTGTGCGACGCGGAGCGAATCTGATCGCCGTAAGTGATTAGTACGACATCGCGCTCGTCGTAGGTGTCGCTGGTCGGTGTCGTTAACGCCTCGAGCGCTACCTGCTCGATTGCCGTCGAGATGGCCTCGGCAGCTTCGGTCGCACGGTCGCCATAGAGGCGGTCTAGACGTTGCTGGATTTTGGATATGTCGAAGGAAACTGTTTGCATCGCCGATAAACAACACGTAATCACTGCGCCGCCGTGTCTTACAAGGCCACCGAAAACGAGCGGTGACCGGTTCGATTACAGATTGTCAGCTCCCGTGTAGTGAGTGATCAAAGCCCGTAGTTTTCTACGTAGTACCGCGTAACTGAAAAACGCCTTGCCTAGTTCGTAATTATTGTCGACGATTTGTTCGCGGTAAACAGGATCTGAGATCACCTTCCTTACCCTTTCTACCACGTCGCGCGTTAGGTAACCGTTCATCGTGATGACTTCGAAACCTTTGGGTTCGATATCCGTGACGAAAATTGAGTAACGATTCACCAACACCGGCTTACGATAGTAGAACGCTTCGAGCAACGCGTTGCCAAAACCTTCGTAGATACTGGGATAGGTAATAAAGTCGGCATGCGCGTACGCATCGGCGAGATCGTACGACTTTACTCCATCCGCCTCCGATCGCAGTTCCTTGATTCGATCCGAGAGAAATCTCAGGTCGACTCCTTGATGCTCGGCGATTTCCGTGAGCGCGTTCTTGTACTCGTCTCCCTCATCACCAGACTCGTGGGTGATGACGAGCTTGCACTTAGAGTTCTTCAGCGCAGCAACCAAGGCGATCGCGTGCTCGATGCCCTTTCGCGGTACAATACGCGTCGGCTGCAAGAAGACGATATCATCCGGCTCGAACCCCAACTGCTGCCGGAAGTCCGCGTTGTAGTCGTCTATCCCAACGGGAGGCTTCTCAAAATCCAGGACGTTGGGAACCAAGATCGAGGACGCACCACAGCGGTGCGAAAAATCCCGCTGTGCCGCTGAATTGATCGTCGCGTGTTGAATGGAGGGCAAGTCCGGCGGAAATGCCATCCTGAGAAAATCTCCGATCGCATTGACCGAAAACCGATCGCGCTCCCAATAGAAGTCGTGGTGATGCGCGATCGTGGGGAAGTTCGTCTCAGCGATGAACGTCGTGATCGCCAGCCCCAGCGGAACGTTCATCGGTATGCACAAGGCATTTTGGACGACCAGTACTTCGATCTCAAAGCGTTGGACAAAGTCGTACAGCGAGCGTTTCAGGTGTTCACTGAGCGCATAGATGCGGTGGGTGACTTCCTTATCGCGGTTAACTCGTCCAAAGATGCGGTCGTTGATCCACTGGATATCCGGATGCCCAAAGTAAGCATGCGGTTCCAGCATACTGACTTCGGGGTTCGTGTTGAGTTTGCCAGCAAACCAATAACTGGTGTGCCGGTGATCCCAGAGCACGTTGGCCCACTTCGAAGCCTCTAGCGAAACTCCGTCGGTGCCGGCGAAACGTGTTCCGACGAATCCGATGTTATGTCCTTGTTGCATGCTCATTCGGCCTGATGTTAACTTTCTCCGCCCATCGTCTCCCCAAGCGTACCCGGGTTAGAAATCTCAATTCGTCAGAAGGCACTCTGCCAGTTGTGAAAGTTCCGTGACTATGAGATCGGGTCGGACGCCCTGCACTCGCTCGTCACCTTCACGCAGACGTAAACTTCGTTGGTCGCCAGCGAACAGAGCAGTTCGAAAGCCCACGGAAGCCGCCGCCGCGACATCGTTGAGCATGTCGTTGCCCACATACAGCACTTGGTCGGGTGCGACACCCTCTGAGAGCAATTGCTTGCTCGCGAGTTGGTACAAGTGGCTTCCAGGCTTTGCCCGCCGATGCTCATAGGAAAAATACAACAGCTGAGATGAAAAACCGTACTCTTCTAACCGTTTCCCCAATAAAGCAGGGAAGAGCAGCGGCGTAAAAAACTGCGCATTGCTCACAACCCCCAGGACAAAGCCTCGTCCGGCGAGGTCGGTGAGGACATCAGCCGCGCCGGGCATCGGCCATACAGGATTGACGCGGACTTCATACTCCAGCGAAAACCGCCTGTAATCAAGATTCTCCACCGGGCCGGCGGCTAACGAGTTGAGCACCTGCTGCCAGATTTCGACGATGTCGACTTCGGGGTACTCAATATCCTGCGACTGTGCATGGCGATGCGACTCGCTGATCGCGTTGACGAACTGGCTGACGGCGTGATCGCTGGATTCGACCGACTCGACTCCGAGTTGTTTGCAGGTGTCGGCCAGTGCTTGCCGCCGATGATCGCCGGAGTCTGCACCAATGTCGCCGCTGGCGCTAATAAACAGAGTGCCGTAAACATCAAACAGAACCGCGCGGATACCCTCGAGGTTAGCCAGCTGCGGGTCTTCTCCCGTCGCGATCGGGTCGAGAGGCTGGCAGTTGCTGCGAATCGTCTCCTGGTAGTCAGCGTCGTTCATAACTCGAGGCGCAAGGGGAAAAGTTGGGTCGGATGAACGAAGCTTTCTAACACGGATCGGGCAATTGCCGCATCGCGCACAACACGACTCGGCTGACTGGCAAGTAGTGATTGATAGATGCCGTGGAGTTGTCGGCCGATGACCTGCGGCGAGTAATTCTCCGCGATCACTCGACAGTTGCGCTCCAATGCGTCGTTGCCGTTTTGAGCGCTAGCCTGCCGTGGTTCGTCGCCAAGTATGGTCCCCACGAGGGGATTGAGCTCTCGCAAAGAATCTCGCAACGACGCCTCGGTCTTCACCCGTTGCATGAGCACTCTTTGCTGGTCTGATTCTAATCGAGCGAAGTCTATTGTGGCACCCGAAAACAGAGATTCGTCGGCGACCGCGTTGTCCCCCTCGGCGTCAGTGGGCAGACCGTAGTCGTCGCGCAGTTGCTCAAGGCACTCCCGGTGAATTCGCTTCGCTGCCATGACGTCGACGGCTTCGGTAGGAATCGCCATCGTCTTGCTGAGCCCAGGAAACTCCATCCCGGCAGCTTCGAAGTCCTGGCAGACGCTCGGCAGATTTCGCCCGACCAGTTGCTTGCGGGCCAGCGCGGCTTCGAGATACACCAGTCCGAACCCTTCGGCGACACTCGTGGTGATGATGGCATCCGCGGCGGCATAGACTTCGGCAAATGCTAAATCCGTCTTCGATGCAATTTCGAATCGCACGGGTAGCCGCAATCCCGTCGCGAAATCTACCCAGCGCCGGTAAGCGGGCATTTCCTCGGGATTAAGTGGGGCCAGGGTCAAAGCAAAGGTCGTATCGTCGGCCAGCAGTGACCACAGTAGAAACTCGCCCAAGTTCTTTCGTCGGATAGGTCGTACCGGATAGAGGACCAATTGGTGGTTGGCCGGAATCTCAAGCGCATGATGTAGCTCGGATTTCGCCGCAGCGACCCGATCAGGACGGGAGGTGCCGCCGACCGCTTCGACAGGGTTGGGTAGCAGGTGCAGTCGGTCCGGGCAGATCTTGGCGTCGCTTAGCACGCCTCGATCACGCTGGTTCAAAACAGAGTAGTGAATCTGCTCTGCCTGGGGGTACAGCTCCGTTTGCAGCTGCTCAAGCGACTCAGCAGAGTCGATCAGGTGACGATAGTTACCTGGGCGCAGATCCTCGGCGAAGTCGTGAAGCTGCAGGAGCATTCGCCAGCCTTCGTTCGCCAGTCGACCAACAGTCGACGCAATCTGGAAATTCTTGCCCAGGGAGTGGTTGTGAATGTGGAGCAAGGTCGACGCGCGATCAAAGCGATCGAGCACCGTCTGCAAGCCTGCGTAAAGGTCCGCCGTCGCGGTCTGGAAGTTGTCGTATTCAAGCTGAGGAACGACCTCCAGCGAGCACTCGAACGGTAGATCGTCAGCAAGCTGTTGATTCCAGGCCGCGTGTCGCCCGCCGTAGACGATGGTCACTCGCGTGGGCTGTTGCTGTCGGCTCAGTGTGGCCAACGAGCGTAAGTGATTCTCGATGACGCTGGTGACGCCGCCGCGATTCAGGTGATAGTGGAATATGACGAGTTCCATGCCGAAGATTGTCGAACATCGCTGCGGGCACGACAAGGTGAACCCGACTCAGCGATCGTCGACGTCCTCGCTCACCGGCAGCCACTCCTTGAGGAAATCGTCCGGCATGTTGATTCCCACCGTTAGCCAGTTGTTCTCTGCGTGTGCGCCTTGGGGCTGCAGTCCACGCAATCGACCAACGCTCCCCCCCTCGGGCAGTGCGACACCGCTGCCGTCCAGGACGGGCGCGAAAAAGGCGCTCATCTTCGCATGCAGAAACGTCGCTTGCTCGTTGGGCAATGGCGAGTCGAGCAGCACCTCCCCATCGCGTTGCAGGTGATACTCTCCATATTCGTTTTCGACGAGATCATACGTGACGGTCAAATTCGTCTGCCCGGTGAATTCCTCTTCACCGATGGCCACCTTCTGGAATCTCAGCTGAATTAGGAACCGATTCGGCGCCGGAATCGAGATCTCCAAGGGACGCGGCTTGGTCGCATCCACGGACCAACGAACGGAGCGCGCATGCACCATCAGCGCTGGTGGCAATTCCGCCTGAACGATTCTACTGTAACGCATGAAATAGCGATCGGTGAACGTTTTGCCTGCCATGATCGTTTCGAGCATGTTGTTGAAAAACGACACATGCAATCGGATATGAATATCGGCTGGGTTCTCGGGCGCGGGAGCGTATGTCGGAGCGCCCAATTGCTCGCGGCGCTGACTCATTCCGCTAACCGTAATGTCACTCGAGGAACTTTGGATGCCTGCCCAGCGGGGTGTGGCGCCCTCGCGTACCACCGGCGCAAGAACATCACCGACGTTGTCGAATGAGCTGCGTGCCGCTTCCAACTCGGCGCGGATCTCATCGATGACCGTGCGGACGCGCTCGTCCATTTGTTCCTGCAGAAGCTTGGCGGCCTTGTAAGACGCTCGCGAATTCATCTGCTGCTTTGACTCAGGTTCGGAAATACGACGTTTGCCGATTCGCCGGAAGACTTCACTCCTCGCCGAGACGTTGGTTACCCTCGTGGATACTTGCGGCTCGACTTTGGTCGTGACGAGGTTCACCCCGGCGAAACTGACCTGGACCGGAGTGATAGCAGTCACTGGCCCGAGTGTCCGCATCGCCACGGTCACCGGCCCCACCACGGTACTGCAATGCGAATCAATGTCACCTCGGTAGACCAATAGCAGATCGGCGAGCGTTTTGTTCTCCAATAACTTGAGCGAAACCGCGCCAGTTGTCGAAGCTTCCCCGTGAATGTTGACCGTCCTTGATCGGCCGAACAGACTTGCGTTAGGGACAGTCACGCGATCGGTAACCGGTAACGTTTGCTCGACATCGGTCGCCAAGAGCGAGAGAGCCCGGTCGATCAGTGGTTTAGCGACGACGATCTGGGCATTGGGCAAGGAAACCAACTCGCGGGCCGCAGCGACCTCTTCGTCGAGCTGCCGTGTTTGTGCGAACCAGCCCAGTGTCCGCCCCAGTGCCGCCGCGTGCTCGTCATTGGGCTCAACAGAGAGGACTTGTAATTGCTGGCGGACGAGGCGGACATTCTGCCGAAACGCCGCCTCGAGGTCGGCGTGAGTGAAAGCCACCGCAGCATCGAGGTGAGCGTCCACGCGCTCGCGCAATTGGGCGAAAAAAGGATATTCCAGTCCTTCGCGATTTGAGTAGAGCCATCGCCGTACCAGCGCCAGGTCATCGACATCAATACTCGAAGCTTCACCTAGGTTGCTAGCCAAAAGAGGCCACCGCAGATGGTTTTTCCAGGCGGCGGCATAATCAGTACCATGCGATTCCAGTGCGTCGCCGACGCGCTCGGTTTCTTCGGTCAAGAGCACCCGTGTTTGTTCAAACCACTCAGGGTCGGGTGGAGTGAATCGGTCTTCTGCGCCCTCGAATAGCGCTATTGCTCTGGCAGCGCGCTCAGCCAGCGGTGAGGCAGCGAAGGCGGTTGTAACGGAACTCGCGACTAAAGCGGCGAGTACGACGAGATGGGCGATCGGCGATGGAATCATGGGGCTCTCCCGTATGCGGCTTGTCGCATGGGAGTCAGGGCTGACTTCGAATGGACTCAGTTCATCGGTCGCGAATCATCATGATTCGCATATTCTGCCCTCCCTGGGATTTCGGCTCATGTTTGGTCGATATATGTCCCTAAATCGTCAGACTTTCACGGGATGCTGCACAATGTTTAGTCACCAAGTACCAGTCCGCGTTTTACTCGCATCACTCATAACGGTTATTACTCTTGAAGGGGTGTCGGGCTCTCCGCCAGTTCTGACAGGACGTTGGGGCGACACACGGGTCCCCGAACAATTGGTCTGCAATTACCAATCCAAGAAGACCAAATCGCTGGTAGTGGTCACGTTCTCTACGATCTGCCCGCTCGCCAAACGACTTGTGCCGACGATCAACGATTTACAGGCGAAACACCAGCAAGACGACATTCACTTTGTCGGACTGTTCCCAAATGGGATGGATCGTATCCCAGCCATCGCGGAGTACGCGATTGACACGGAACTCGCGATTCCAGTCTTTCGAGATGATCCCGAAACGCCTTGGCACGAGCAACTGCGGCTGAAGACAACCCCTAGTGTCGTCGTCCTTGACACCCGAAAAGGATACGACCCCAGTAAGGTTGTCTACCGCGGCCAAGTCAACGGGCAGTGGTTCGGTGGTGGGGCCAACAACCATAAGCAAGAGTATCTGGCAGACGCACTATCCAGGTTCTTGGAAAATAAGTTGCCGGAACTCACCGAAACCGCCGCGTCGGGCTGCGAGATCGCAAAAGACGCCCCACGTGATCTCTCGGCGTACGCGGACTCAACCTACTACAAGGACATTCTGCCGCTGCTACAAGCTAGTTGCCAAACATGCCATCGCGGCGGCGAGCCGGGTGCCGAATTGTTTGCCGCCTTCGATTCCTACGAGACGGTCGCGGCGATGGCCCCCGTCATGCTCAATCGCATTGAGAATCGACTGATGCCGCCCTGGCACGCCATCATGGATCGCGATGACGGACTCGGACTGGGTGGCTTCAAGGGAGACGTTCGTCTGTCGGAGGAGCAAATCGACTTGTTCCGCGCCTGGGTCGAGCAGGGCTGCCCACCGGGTGACAAGACGGAAGCACCCGTTCCGCGGACGTGGGCGAAGGACGACGCGTGGCAGATCGGTGAGCCTGATTTTGTATTCGAAATGCCGGAGCCGTACGTGGTGCCGAAGCACCGACTCGATGAGTATCAGTTCTACCACGTTAAAATCAACTTTCCGGAAGATCGTTACATCCAGGCGATTGAAATGCGTCCTGGTAATAAGGCCGTCGTTCATCACATGGGTGCGATCATTGGCAATAGCTCTGTCGACCCGCTGGACGCAAATCAGGCGCTGCTCAAGCTGTATGGCCTCACCGGTGACAAGATCAAGAAGATCGGTGATTACATTCCGGGCGATCCTTTCAATGCCCGACGCTATCCGACCGGGTACGCGCTAAAGCTGCCAGCGCGCCACGACCTATTCTTCGAGATGCACTACACACCAACCGGAAAAGAAGAATTGCCCGACCTGTCCAAAATGGGAATCGTCTGGGCGAAGGAGACGCCCCAGCGCGTGATCGAGACCAAGGTCTTCAATCGTAAAGACCTACGTATCCGTCCGCATGAGCAGCATTACGAGAAGCGAAGCCACTATCAGTTCGCGACCGACGTGCTGATCCACGCCTTAGCGCCGCACATGCACTATCGGGGCAAGGACTTCACGTTGTACAAGATTGAGAATCTCGGCACGCCGGATGAACGCCGGTCGTTGGTCCTAAAGATTCCGGCATACGACTTCAACTGGCAGCGGACGTACGAGTTCGTCAATCCTTTGAGACTACGTGCCGGCGAGGTCCTGTATTCGGTTGCGCACTTCGATAACTCACACTACAATCCCAACAATCCCGATCCCGAGGCATCCGTCCGCTTCGGTTTACTGTCGGAGAAAGAAATGCTCAACATGAGGGCGAAGTTCGAGCGCGTGAATCTCGACCTCGAGGACGTCAACTAGCGTACAACTCCGCTTTTTGGCTTCAGAATCTAGGCTTTTGCGACAGCAGTCATTCAGCCTTTTCTTCGCCACTTTCCTGGTCTGTGTTGTCCTGCTCTGGCGTATCGGAAGAGTCGTCAGATTCGGGCGGCGCGTCGGCGCTTTCACCTTCTGCCGCGGGAGCTTTGTCGCTTCCCTTGCCCGTAACGTAGGCGGCCAATGCGGCGACGCAGAGCCATAGCATGTCGCGATCCGACATGTTCTTTTTCATCGCCGACTTGCTGTAATTTGTTTTGCCCAGAGCACTTAGGTCCTCGATGGGCTCAGGCAATTCGGTCTTTGCGGGCGGGGCTTCGGTGTTCTCGGCTTCCTCGTCTTCTGCTTCTCCTTCCGGATCCAAGATGATCTGAGCAGGCTGATCGCCGGTGGACGTTGACTCCATAATCCGAGCGTAGACCTGTCTCCCGCCGAGGATCGCAGCCAGTGTCAGGATGATCGCCAACGCACCTCTTGCAAAACCACTAGCGCCCGATGTGCTCGCCTTTTTGATTGAGATTCCCGTAACGACCCCGATGAGGCAAACCATCCATCCGTAGTTTGCTTGCTGATAGTGTTCCGCCGCCAACCAAGCTGCGGCAGAAGCCGCTGCCCCAATCACTCCGCACAACAAGCCACGCATAATTCGGTCTCCACCTAGAAAAGGACCCAGGTCCGGTCTTGGAGTAGCGATACGTCCGCAACACTCAAACCACCTGCGGTGTCTCTAATTCTGTTCCCCTCTACTACACCTCTGTTCGATGATAATCCTCAGAAATTGCGATCGAAAGTGTGAATCCGAGAAAAAGACCGGAATCTGGCCGAACAAGCCGGGGAACAGTCGGTTTTCGGTGTGTCAACTGCCTGACGGTTCATGCGGGCAGATTCATTAGAAGTGAAATCGACGAGCGAGCACTACTGCGATCACTAGCAACGCAATGCTTGATGGCTCAGGTACCGAAACGGCATTGGAGCCTGCGAGTGGATCTAGGTTGGCTCTCCAAACGGCCAGATCATCGGCGTCGACCACACCGTCGTAGTTGAAATCGCCGTCCGCCACGGAAGTGCCGTCGCTCAGGCCGTATCCGTTTTGCAGGGACAAAAAATCAGCACCATCCACATCTCCGTCGCCATTGGCGTCGGCGTCGAACTCAAGATCGAGATTGACAAAACTGACGTCGTCGATATGCACCGCTCCGCCATCGTTGTTGTCTTGAACAAATAGCATCACCAGGCGCGCTTCGACCGCGCCTGCCGGGGCCGTGTCCGTCAAAGTTCGTTCCAGCCATGCGTCGTTTACGGTGTTGGCGTCCGCAATCAGCGAAACTGGCGACTCGCCCAGGTAATCGGTCGAACCAAACTTGCCGCCAAAATCACTGTAGTAGTCAAACTTCATCAACGCGACGTTGCCGCCCTCAAGATCATCTGACGATCGGACGAATGCGTCTGCGCTTGCCGCGATTGTGTCGCCCGGTGAGACTGAAATCCCTTGCTCGATGCCGGAAAAATTGAGTCCGCCATTGAATTGTCCGTACAGCTTCAGCGTTTCGGTTCCGTCGATGGCAGCAACTTCGTGATGCGACTGCAAGTTCGATCCGGTACTTCCAAAGATTCCCCAGCTAGCCAGCGAACCACCATTTTCCTCGAAGCTTCCGTTCTGAAACACGACGGGCGGAGGAGTGTCGTCGCGTTGGTACACCCGCACGTAGTCGATCAGCATTTGCTGCGGCCATTCGCTGATGTTGTCATCTGGCTGGGCATTGCCCAAGAAATCTCCGCCGACGGCCACATTCAGATTCAGTTCCATCGGGGCCGTTTGCTGAGCTAAGAAACCGCCCGGATAGAACGAATTGGCGGTTTCCGCATTGGTAATCGTATGATAATGCACATCATCGACGAAAAACCGAATCTTCGAGGCATCCCATTCCACGGTGTAAGTGTGGAAGTCGTCATGGAAATTATCGCGCTGCCCAGCAGTCGAAGCTTCGTATTCGTCAAAAGTAAACTGCCGTCCAAAGAAATCAGGACCCCAGTGGAAGGCACTGCTGGTGAGGTGCGGCTGGTGGCCGCGATTTTCCATAATGTCGATCTCGCCCTGGCTGGGCCACGGATAGGTCTCAGTAGCCGGCAACAACCAGATTGCCGGCCAGGTGCCTAGCGTGCCTGGGAGTTTCGCGCGAATCTCCCACCGTCCGTGTTGCTGGACGTACTTGCTTTCGACTTTTCCCGATGTGTAGGATTTGGCGGCGTAGTTCTGATCGTCGGCCGTCAGGACTAAGTTGCCATCGGACACGGTCGCACGCGAAGGATGGTAGCCCTGTTGCTCGTTATTGAAAGGTGTCGTCCAATTGATGCGGTCCCACTTCGAATCGTCGACAGACGTGCCGTTAAACTCATCACCCCAGGTAAAATTCCAGCCGGCAGGTGTCGCGAGTACGTCTGCCACTCCGCTGCACCAAAACCAGCCGACCACCGTGCCCCACAGCGCAAACTGAGCGACTCGAACCGGATTCAACCGTACGATCATCTTCGACTCTGTCCTTACTTCCCGGTTCGCTGACTTAGTTGCCAGCGACCGTAGCTAACGCCGCCCCCTGCGCGCCTTGTCTTCCTCCAACCCCTCAGAGGACAAATCGAAATCAAACTCGTTGCTACCTTTCGCGACCTGGGCTACCAAACCCGAAGTTCTCGCTGACGCGTACTTGCGAGGGGCGATGTACGGACCTGGCATAGGTGGGCCACCGTGGGGGTTCTCCTTGCCGGGTTCCCGCGCCTTGACCGTCACTGCATATTCTCCGACCTCCAAGCCGACGTCGCGGTTGGTCTTTAGTTCGTAACTTCCGTCGGACTGTATGGTGCCAACCGCGCGCATGCCGCCGGCGGTGGGCGCGAAACCCACCGTGCCTCTCTCCAGCGGCTTGCCATCGAGCATTACTACGCCCGTGACGGTGGCCGGCTTACCGCCGCATCCAACAAGGCCCGCAAGTAAAGCTCCCAAGCAAAGGGAAAAAAGTTTTGAGTCCGAACGGATCCGCCGCGAGTGTGATCGAGTCATCAGCAGCAATTCTCCAATAGAGGATGAGAGGCCATCGATCGCAGTACCGCACAACAATGCGATCGTGTGCCATCCACTACTATGACGTTCCATCGACTAGAAGTCGAGACCCGCCGTCTCGCCACCGTCCTTGGTTGAAAGTGCACGATACAACTGATGATCGATCCCTTCGTTGACAAACTGCACCGAAGCATCCGCCATTGCAAATTGCGCACCTCCTGGATGCAGGCTGCGGAAACCTCGGACGTCGTACCACAGAGTTTTGACATCTTCTAAGTCGGGCAAGAAGAAATTCAACTGCATGTTACAACTCGCCCAATCGCCATCCGAGAAATACGCCATCGAGTGCAGGTCCTGTTCAACGACCCCTTCGCCCACCATGAACGTGCTACTAAGTCCATCAGAGATTCTGCGGAAATTAATCGGGTCGTAGTAGCTCATTTTCCAGAACAGCCCGTTGCAACCGAGCGTCTCATTACAGTCTGGGACCGAACCCCAGTCGGGCGACGTCCATTCGCCAAGCCCCGGACCACCAAACACCTCTCCGACGGCCGTATCGCCGGCGACGCCCTTGTAGCTGGTAACAGCCATTGGCGTCTGGGCCAGGTTCCAATGCCACAGATCATCACGTGGAGTGGCGGAAGGGTCGGACGGGCACGCCAGGACAGGCAACTGGTCGTCCATGAAGCCACGAATCTCCGGCTTTCCCATGCCTCGACCGTTACTGGCGGTCACGACGAAGTTGTTGTTGCTGGAGGCGAAGTCATCAAATCCAGCCTTCATACCGTCGTACAGCGCTTGTTGTTCCAGCTGTGGCAGAATGTCAACGATCCAACCTTTTCCGCTGCAATTCCTCTGACTTACGTAACGTGACGGAGAAGCATCGCTGGTGCCTTCCACGGTTCGGAATTGTTCACGCCCGTAGCGGCCATCAAACACAGAAAACGGGATATGCCGTTTAGCGGTATGGTGATTGTGAATGGCGAGCGCGACGTTTTTGATGTTGTTGCTACAGCTGATGCGACGTGCAGCTTCACGAGCAGCTTGGACAGCCGGCAACAACAGCGAAACCAAGACGCCAATGATCGCAATCACCACCAGCAACTCGACCAAGGTAAACGCCGTACGAACTTCCGATTCGCGTCGAATAGCACTCAACCTTCGCATGACAAGTAACTCCGTAATTGAATTTGAGGCGAACCTCGCGGCACGCGACTCCTGAATAACTCAACGGCGGGCGGTCACGAAACAACCCATCCGTTGCCTGCCTACTTCCGCCTCTTCATGAACGGGATGCTACTCTCACGTCGAGTAGCATCCCCTGAACCTACTCAAACATTACCGGGCTCGACGTGCGCCGCCAAGGCACGCAAGACCGAGTAGCAGAACCGCAACTGAACTTGGTTCGGGAACGCTGCTCGCGGAAAGTGCCGCGTTGCCGTCGTAAAGATTCTGCCAGATAGTCAAGTCAACACCATCGACGAGGCCACTAAAATCGGCGTCGCCGCCGGTAGAACCGTCTCCGCCAAAGCTCGATTGCCACGTTAGGTAATCAGTACCGTCCGTGTCGCCGTCATTGTCGAAGTCCGCATCCTCATTGACTTCGTCGAGAATAGGATTAGGGTTCATGTTCGGCGTGACCGAAGCAGCATCCTTGAAGATCTCCACCTGCACGTTGTCGAACCAGAGACTGCCGGCTTCGCCATTATCGCCATTGAAATCGCCCCAGAACATGACGGCACGGATTTCCTCAACATCCGCAACGGTATAGATGTCGTCAGCAATTCCAAACCAATCGAAATCATCAACTTCGTGGACCACTTCGATCAGCGTCCACTCCTCGCTCGAGATCGTCTTAAGTCGGCCATTTCCGATGGTGGCTGACCCGTCAGCAGCGCTACCGCTGTTGTCGATATCAATCCAAACGCCATCTCCTTCTTGCTGATCGGTGTCGTAAATCTTGTCACCGAAAAACGTCTGAGCACCGCCATTGTTGTCAACGGGATCGATGCTGAGCGCTTCCTTGTAGAACTCAAACTTCAGCACGGGCTCGATCTCAGGAGCGTTGGTGATCGGGTTGTTGGGATCCTCTCGGACCCACATCGAGTAACGGAGTATATTTCCGTTATTCAATCCCAAACGTGGATTTGGTTCTCCTGTGACCGGAAAAGGGGGGAAATCGTTGGCTGGTGGTATGACGTTGCCGATCGTTGCAAACACAGAGTCGGGGGGCGTTGCATTATCGATGTCAGGATTTGAAACGTCATTCGACCGAGGAAATCCCTCTGTGTCGTCAAAGGTTTCGGTGTAGCCATTCTCACCATTGGAAATTGGTATTGAGATCCCCGCACCGTTGCAGCAGGCCCCGGCGACCTGGGTTTGAACCAGAATGTCGTTCCCCTTGAACGAGGCTGTGTCATCGAGTCCCCAACTGCCATTGGAGAAGGCATCCGACACGCCAAATGCTAAGCCATTGACATTGATGTCTTTGACGAGACCAGGATCGGTAGGTTCAGCAAAAGTCTTTTGTGGTAACAAGAGCAACAAGCAGCCGGTTGCTGTGGCAATGGCGGCTTGCAGCTTATTGAGTCCATTGGTTTTCATAGTGATCTGTCCTTCGCGGGAAGACTCGCGTTAAGGCACTAGATAGCGTTGTGAAATCGGAGTGCCGCGGTCTTCGATTCTGCCTCTGTATTGGGTTGGTTTGGCGGCGAGCAATTGCCTGGGCGGTCTCACCGACCCCGCCGTATAACGACCTGTGCTTTTCAGTCCGCTCGATTGATACCTGCAACGATTGAGAAATGTGGCTTCAATGTTCCACCGGCCCGCCTGGGGCGGACCGGTGGGTCGTTAGAATCTCCTGCCTTACCGGCGACGCATCGTGGCAGCCGCCAAGCCGGCCAGGCCCAACAGTGCGATCGAGGCTGGTTCGGGCACGTTCGTGGAAATGCTCTGCACGACAATGTCGGCACCGCCCATACCACCAAACGGGTTTTGCACGCTCACTTCGATAACCGCGTCATTTGGAATGCCGTCCGACGTGTCACCGTTGAAGAAGAACGTACTGAGGTCGACCGTGTAGTCCTCAAACGTGTTGGTGTTGAACGCACTCGCTGGGACGCTATAGCTGAAGAACTCGTTGCTCGCTTCGCGGAAGGCGAGAACGAAATCCGTGGAGTTGTCAGGGCCGAGCTTCGCACGCAAGGTCAAAGTGTCGGAAGCAGTCAGCACTGGCGAAGCGAGAATGCTGACGTTCGTTCCTGTGCCGCCAAAAGTATCGGGGCCCGACGAAACGCTAATCTGGATGCCATCGGCGGTTGGGGTCACGTTGCCATCGTATGCGGCAAAACTGAAATCTGTACCAACGCTGCCTGAGTAGTCAGCGAGGGTCGTCGCCCGTGCCTCAGTCACAGCGCCCAGGATCAGTGCGGCACAGACACCCGTGCCAAGAGCAGTTCTCAAAGTAGTTAGGACGTTCTTTCGTTTCATTAACTCACCCTCCAAAAAAGATCACGCTGGACTGGTTACAAGCTTGTGAACGGCCAATCCAAAAAAAGGTGCTAAGACCAACGCATCGGCCTCAAGCGAACTCAACAACTCTCGCCTCAATCAAGGGATTTGACTTGGCTGCCTCGTGTCTCCGACGACCAACAAGTCAAACACGCGCTTCACGTTGCATCCGTGAAATCTTCAGCAAAGTTCATCCAGAACGCGTAATTTCTGGATCGGATAAGCTTCGAAGAGTGTGAAACTGTTTCTCGATCTGTTTCAATATAGCCAGCCAAAAATTTTTGGTCAAGCAATTCCGGAAAAAATCAGACAAGTGTCAAAAAGCTTCGCGTCGTGAATCCGCGCTCGTCATCGGCCTACTATCCATTCTTAGAACGAAGTCAGGATTTGTCTACGAAGAAACAAGTTTCAGGCCTATTTCATAGTGTTTCACAAGCACCGTTTCCGATTTTCAAGGATCTCAAGTGGCAACCTGTAAGTGCCTGAGATGGGGCGGCTAATGCACTCGCGACCAGTGAGCTGGCCTTGGAAAGGAGTTGTAACTTGTTTCAGCCGTTGCCCGCACCGATAGAACGGCGGTCGAGTCGCTCGTCGAGCCACGCCTGGGGGCACATGGCAACTTCAGCTAGTTGCTGAGAGAAGAGATCAGCCAACCATCAGTCGAGTGCCATCTGGCAGGATCCGCAGCGACTCGACGGGTGGCTGACCCGTGGAGTTGTTAATTTCGAGCCAGCACGTTGAAACGCAATCTCCCGTCTTACTGCCGGCGCCTGCGTCAATCGAGCGCGCCAGCCCCGCGAACGCATCGTAGCCTAACTGACGGGCGTCCTGACAAACGGCGGTCATGAGCGGATACACGTAGTTCCGCGCGTCGCGATCGTCAAAACCAACCACAGACAGGTCATGTGGGATCTCCATGTCCATATTGCGTGACTCATTGATGAGACCTACCGCTACCGGCGGATCAGTGACGAACACCGCCGTTGGTGGATGGGTGGAACTCATCATCGTGCGTAGCAGTTGCGCGCCGGAAGGTTTGCGTGCCGGGACGTGGTACACGAGACTGCGGTCGACCTCAATATCGTGATCTTCCAGAGCCTTCGAGTATGCAGTGAATCGATCGACGTGGTCGCCGTCCTCAAATTCGTTGGAGGCAAACGCGATGCGACGGTGACCCAAGGTGAGCAAGTGCTCCACAGCCTGTCGGCTTGGATCCGTCGAGTCGGCGTAGACAAACGGCAGCGTTGGATGTTCGAAGTGGTCGCCGAGAACGATTGCTGGAAATTTCTCGTCGGCAATTTGGCGGCACATCGGTCTACCCTCAACGGTCGAGCGCAAAATGACTCCCCGTACGCCTTTGCGAAGAAAAAACTGCGTGTACGTCTCGTCAGGGCGCTTGTCGCGCATGGGGTTGAGGATGACCAGGTCGAGATCGGTGCCATCCATCGCCTGCACCATCCCTTCGACCAGCGCCGAGTCGTAGGGCGAGCCCAGCGAGAACGGGCCAGCGTAGACCAGCGCCAGGAACGAAGTGGTCCGACGGCCCACGTTTGGCACATAGCCGCAACGATTAACGGCATCGAGCACTTTTTCGCGGATTTCATCGGTGACTGCCGAGCTATTGTTGATCACCCTCGAGACGGTCGCGATCGAAACTCCAGCACACTCAGCAACTTGTCGAATAGTCGGCACGGTGTTAGTATCCTGAAACAGAGCGAAACAGTTTCTTCTCTTTTCATCGTACTCCGAACCCAATTGCTGTCAAACCGAGAGGTTGCCAGCAGCGAAATACAGCCTATTTTTCTCGCATAATCTGCGGATTCCAACCTGCGGGAGCCTTGTTTGCGTTAGATCCATCGGGCGAGATGCGTGTGACAACCCAAGCGCTCCACGCATACGGTGAGTCGCTTGTAACAAGATTTTCAATGCTGAACAGCTGACAAATCAATCAATCCGCAACGAAATGCAAACCAGGTATCGGTGCCACCCATGAAAAACCCGTCGTCCCCAGAGTCTGTGAATATGTGCGAGCGGAGAATTAGCCGATGAACGAGACGACTGCCGAGAAGGTGCCCTTTGGGCAGAAGCTGGCGTTTGGCTTTGGCATGCTGGCCAATCAGATGTTTCCAGCAGCGCTGAATGTGTTCCTCGTGGTGCTCGTCCAAGATCTTGGTTTCTCACCGCTGGCGTGGGGATTTATCTTCTTTGCTCCCCGTGCATTCGACGCGATTACCGATCCGATCATGGGATTCATCTCGGACAACACGAGATCTCGATGGGGCAGGCGGCGTCAATACGTCATGGTCGGCGCCGTGATTCTCGGGATCTCATACATTGCGATGTGGCAGCTGTATCGCGAGAACAGCCTGAACTACAACTTTACTTACTTCATGTGTGTGTCGCTGTTCTTCTACCTGGGGCTGACCATATTCAGCGTGCCCTATGTTGCCATGGGCTACGAAATGAGCGAGGACTTTCATGAGCGGACCAGCATCATGGCCGTTGCTCAATTCATTGGCCAATGGGCATGGGTGATCGCCCCATGGTTCTGGGTCATCCTGTACGACCCAAACTGGTTTCCGAACGCGGACGCTGGCGTGAGGCAGCTATCGGTTTGGGTCGCGATTCCATGCGCAATCCTGGCGATGATACCTGCAATCTTCATCAGAAGTGAGTCGACGGTCGATCGCGAGGATTTTACCCCAATCAACCTCGGCTCAATTGGCAGTAGCCTACGTGACATAGCCCGATCGACGATTGAATCCTTCGCAATTCCTGAGTTTCGAAAGCTCGCGGTGGCGACATTTCTCGTGTTCAATTCGTTCAACATGATTGCCACCTTCACGTTTTTCATTATCGTGCATCACCTGTTCAGTGGAAATACGGAGCAGGCGGGCGTTTGGCCTGCGCTTCATGGTTGCGTGGGGGCGTTAATCACCACATTTCTAGTGATTCCCCTCGTTGCGATCCTAGCTCGCGAAGTTGGTAAGAAGAACGCCTTCATCATTTCACAATCGATCTCTATCATCGGGTACGTGTTATTCTGGTTTCTATTTGTTCCTGGCAAACCGTACTTGTTTCTCTTCGCATTGCCATTTCAATCATTTGGAATCGGCGGTCTGTTCACGTTGATGATGTCCATGACGGCAGATGTTTGCGATGTGGACGAACTGGCTACTGGCAAGCGGCGTGAAGGCATCTTGGGGGCAGTTTTTTGGTGGATGGTGAAGTTTGGTCAAGCCTTTGCGGGCCTTCTGGCCGGTTTGGTCATGGCACTGGTCGGATTCGATGCGGAATCAGTTACCGAGTCGGCAATGACGGGGCTGCGACTCGCCTATACCTGTGTGCCGATCGTCGGCGTGCTTTGTGCCATATTCATCATGTCCGACTACGACATCACTGAAGAGCGTGCGGCCGAGGTGCGCGACGAGTTGGCAAGACGTAAGGAAAGCGGGACGGAGCAGATGTCCGCACCGCATGCGTAGGCGTCCCGCCGTTGCGGCGGCGTTCTACGTCGTCATTCTGAAAGTGACGTTTGAGCCACGAAGACTACGCGAACGCGACACGCTTTCTTGGTATGTTCACGTCAACCCGGGCGATTTCCCCAGTGCGCTGGAAGAGCTTCTGGCTAAGCGATTGGCTGAGGAACTGCTGATCGAACGATTCGCTCGTGCCGTCGGCAAACGATACGCGCACTTTGAAAGATGAGTCCACGAGCTGATACACAAACGGCACTTGGCACACCGTGAACGCAAGCGACTTGTCCGGCAGCTCCGCAGTTTTCTCTTCTCCGTCGATGTCGAAATACGTGAATGTCATCGCGTCGTTGAGGAATTCACGTCGACGCAGCAAGAACGGCTGAAACTGTACCTCGCCGTTGCGGACGCGAATCCCCATTTCACCCTGTCTCGTCAGGATTTCTTCCTTAACTTGTCCGGTCATGCCAGGCTGCTGCGCGCCGCTGTGCCTCGTCGTATGGGAGTAAGGATCGGTTGGGAACGCGCCATATTCTTGCGGTGTTTTATCTGAGCTGAGACCACCTCTGACCAGATAGTAAGAATATGCCAGTGCCTCAGCCATGACCTTCGATTGTTGTTCGATCGCCCCGAAGACATTCTCTTGCACGGCCAGGAGTAGTTTGGAGACCATATGCCAGTAGATGCATCCCAAACCTTCGTAGCCGTACATAGTGCCGGAGCGGCCCGTATAGGTTTTGTGACTAAAGACTTCTTCGAACAGATCGATCACCTGCTCACGATCGTCGGCGACAAGCTGTGCCCAATGATCGTGTTGTTCCAGGCGATCCAGTTGTGTTTCCAGATCGGCTTTCCGCTGAATGCTATGGTGAAAACGATACTCGCCAAACTCATCGCGAGCGACCAACGTCTGATCGCCTTCTTCGATCAACGCCTTTAGCAGTCGCACAGCGTCGAGAGATCGTTCAGGGATGATGTTTCGCTGCAGGAACCGACGCAGACTTCGCTCGGGATATAGCATGAAGCTACGCTGATCCTCGCGGTAGAGTTTGCTGTCGAACATCGACTGGATCAGTTCTGCCGCCTGTCCCAGATCGAGCGCTCCACTGCTGAGGACTGCTACCTGTCCTTCCAGCATTTCGTACAGGTAACTGATGCTGGCGGCATCCTTCTGCGGGCCGAACGCGAGCAAGTTGTAGGCGTGATACAGGCCGTCTTCGCGACGATTTGCTCGAATCGCGTGATCAAAGTAGTCGATTGCCAAATCGAAGAACTCGACGAGCTCGTTTCCGCCGATGGTATGCTTGCCAGTGAAGCCATCCTCGTAGACTTTCAAGCGGTAGTCGGAGAACGCTTGGCCCAAATCACGAAGAATTCGTCCTCGATCCGCGTCGGGGATCGTCGGCTGGCTGAGCAGAG
>JANQQA010000170.1 GCA_028285205.1 Bythopirellula sp.
TACAAGGAAGACATTGAGTCCGGCAGCCACGCTGCGGCGAAAGGCGGATTTACAGCAGTGATATCAATGCCCAATACGAACCCGACGGCGGACCGGCCCGAAGTGATCGAGAGGATGTGGCGACGCTCTCAAGAGGTCGGAGTATGCAAGGTCTATCCCACAGGCTCTGTCACCTACGGACTAAAAGGTGAGGAGTTAACGGACTTTGATGCCCTGAAAGCTGCCGGTGCCGTAGCCGTCACGGACGACGGCAAGGGCGTACAACGCGACGACTTATTCAAAGAAGCCCTGTCAAGAGCCAGACGCGCGGATATACCTGTGCTCGATCATTCTGAAGACGAGACTCTTTCAGCTGGCGGTGCCATCCACAAGGGCGCAGTCTCTGAACGGTACGGTGTCAAAGGCATCGATGCGGACTCAGAAGCTGTCCACGTAGAGCGTGGGTGCGAATATAGTGCTGCGACCGGCGGCCATTATCACGTACTGCACATCTCGACGGCGCGATCCATCGACGCCGTAAAGAAAGCCAAGGCTGCAGGTCACCGGGTAACCGCAGAGGTTTCTCCACACCATCTGCTTCTGTGTGACGCGGACATTCCGCAACGGGAAGATGGCAGCCTGAACGCGAACTGGAAGATGAACCCGCCATTGAGATCCAAAATGGACCGCGAGGCCTGTAGACAGGCATTGCTGGATGGAACAATCGATGCCATTGCCACAGATCACGCCCCGCACGCACCGGCTGAGAAGAGCTTTACCATTGAAGAGGCGCCATTTGGGATCATTGGCCTGGAAACGGCCTTCCCATTGATCTATACGAACTTCGTAAAGACTGGACTGCTCAGTTTAGCGCGCTGTGTCGACCTGATGAGTAAGCAGGCCGGGGGCTTGTTCGGCCTGCGTTGTGGTCGTATCTGCGAGGGAGCCTTGGCCGATCTAGCGCTATTTGATTTAGATCAACCATTTGTTGTCGATGCTGGCTACTTCGCATCGAAATCGAAGAACTCCCCCTTTATTGGCAAGAAGCTATTCGGTAAAGCCAGACTTACAATGATGGAGGGGCGTCTAGTCTTCGTGGACTCGATCCAAGTCTTAGTTCGGTAGTCTGGTAGTCGAAATGACACGTGCTTCTACAGCAGAGCGCCTGCTCCTTTCGATTGCGAGCAGTACCAATGCAGTCTGCTTGGGCTGGGCTCCTTCTCTAGCTGATCGACCGGGCAAGCCGGTAGAGAGATAACTCACGATCCATGCGTGTGATTGCTATTGCCTAGAGCTCAGCATTGGGATTGATTGACGCAGTACAACGCGCGAGTTTCTTGAGCATAGTGCAACGATTGGATTTCGGAAGTCGGCACTTCAGCGCAGCAAAGTTTGTCGCTGCGGACGCGCAATCCAGCGCGACGGAGTCGTTAGAACATTTCCTAACCTTCTGGGCTGACTTTCAAACCTGCCGTAATGAAGATCATCTATTCGTTCTGGTATGGCACTTCGCCAGCTCCAGATGAACGAAGAACTGTAGTAATCAGTTTGTAGCAATAGTTCCATATTTGACCTTTTACATAATCTGGCGCATAGGTAGGTCGCGCACTCGATCGATTGAATGGCGTTTGTCGACACTAACCACAGAGGTCAAATCAAATGGTCAAGAAAGTCTCCTATGCATCCTTGCTGTCGCTGTTTCTGCTAGCCAGCAGCGCATTTGGCGCCACAGTCACCGATACGGTCGACGGTTACGAAGTCATCAACCTGTACGGTACGGTTGCCTTCGAAATCGACGGCAACAACTACACCCTGGTAGCCCCCGAGGTGTCGGGTGGCGACCCTGCTGCCGGCTATCCGAACGACAGCGCCTACGGCGCGATTCTCGCGGCGCTGCTGACTGCCTACGACAAGGGCGACACGGTCACGGTCACCTACAACACGTCGTTCGGCGTTCGCTACATTTCTGGTGTAGACAACCCGTGACATAGAGGAAGACCAGGCCGGGTCCGAACGCGCGGACCCGGCCGCTTCCTAATCTGACATGAGATACGGCAAAGCGGGTCGACATGGGTGCATCGTCGGGCTGCTCCAAGGTCGTTGACCATAGCCCTGAATCAGAGCATGCGTCTATGTAGGAGCGTATTCGGAGCCCGTAGGCCAGCAGTACTTTCTCGACTTCGACCGGTTTGTTTCCACTAGCCTCCTCGCTTCACGCCAACGAAGACTCAAGAACCAATCGTCCCTCAAACCTCTCCAGGCTTCCGAGCGTGTACGCTCGGCTCGCCACGTCGCTGCTCGTAGCCACCAACGCTGACTCGGAGTGATGCGAGATCACAGGCGCGAAACTTATGTCTGGTCAAGTCACCCAAATTGGTGAAGTCCTTTTGGACTGGGCCTGCTACGTGGCTACCTCTGCTAGAGATACTGGCGTTTCGTATTCTCGTCATGCAAGAAAGACATGCGCTCATAATTGCATGTATGGGAGTGGCTGTGTCCTGGCACCCGAGAATTTGTGGCAGACGACGCTTTGCGACAGCAGCAATGGCGCTGTCTTTTCTGCTAGTGGACTACACCAGTGCTGCGAACTGGTATCGAATCGAAAACTCGCATTTCGACGTTCTTTCAGACGCCAAGCCCAGGAAAGTACTAAAGATCCTTGACGAGCTCGAGCGGTTCCGAGTTGCGACGGAGCAGTTCGTCAACATCGACATCCCAGAGGATGCACCCCGGACCAGAGTAACGATTCTCCGATCGCGGCGAGCCTTCTACGAGTTGGTCGGAAGCCAATTCGTCGCAGGCGTCATGTTCGATACTCCAGATGGGCCGATGTTCGTGATGTCGTCAAGTAAGCCGAAGTATCGCTATGCATGGGACCCGCTCGAAGTAATGCGTCACGAGTATGTTCACATCATTTCTTCCTACGATGACGTACGGTACCCACGTTGGTACAACGAAGGTTTTGCAGAGCTCCTGGCAACCGCTGAGATCCACGATGACTACATGTTGGTAGGGACCTACGACAAGGCCAACGCGCTATCCCTCTACTCATGGACCGTCGATGATGAGATGTTTGAAGATGGATACCGCTATGAACCACACTATGGGTGGTACTGGCTATTCACGCACTACCTGGCATTCGGTTCTGATCGACAGGATGAGTTGGTTGAATATCTCAACCTCTACGCTGCTGGCACCCCCCCGCTAGAGGCATTCTATTCCGCTTTTGGCTTATCCCCTAGCGAAATGTGGAAACAAGAAGTCCACCAGTATCGGGAGATACCTGTTTACCGCGTTCCAATTGACTTATCCAAAGCGAATCTCGATTTCGTTGTATCCGATGCGGACCCCGACCAGGTAAACAAGCGAATGCGTTTTCTTGAAGCGCGCTTCTCCAGGGGACGATAGACGCATCCTCGAATATCACGCGATGGGGCTCCCTGATAGAACTAGAATAGTCGTGGCACATATCGTCGGGGCGATCTTGTCATCGTGCTATCAGCCCTCTCAGAACTCTGCCGATAGTATGGATGTGACTTAGCCCATACACACCTAGACTAGTTCATCGATCAAGGCGGCGCTGACGTAGATCAGCTTTTTGGGAGCGCATTCGGCTCGGCGCAATGACCGAAACTGACAGATTCGTTTCCGTCACAGGCGTCCAGGAACGCCCAATCGGATGATTCGGTCGGGAGCACGGCGTCTGATAGGCTGCTTCTGACCCTTAGCGGTCGTAGCCACTAGGCATCGTTGCGGTGTAGATTGACGGTCAAAATGCTCTGTTTGTCTCATGCGCTTCAAAGAACGTATCAGGCATAGACGGCTTTCGTGCGCTACGAATAGTCGACAGGGTCAGTCGAGTTTCTTGCACGACTGCAAAAAAATCGCGCGGAACGTCGAGTAGAAGGCCGAGGTTGATGTCGCGGCGAGGATACCAATTATCAGGGATGCTCCGGATCATTCTAGGAGCGGTATTGCTTGCTGTTGGCATTGGACTACGAGGGGATTCCCAGGAAGTAGCCGGCCTTGCTTTCGTGCTCGCAGCATTCGCTATGGCGTTCCGCGGCACCCTCCTTATCTGGATATACGCGTTCTTCTTTCTGGTCATGACGCTTGTCATCTGTCTGATGCTCTGGCTGATAACCGGGGTAAAAGATGACGTCGCGTTTTTGGAGTGGCTGTACTCTTGGTGGGCAGTTCCAGTCTTCATTGCAGCGTCTTTCATGGTTGGTATCGTTTTCATGATGAGGGAAACGGGCAAGTCGTGGAGACTATTTGCAGGCGACTGTTCGAAACGTTTTCCACTTGATCGACCCCAGAATGACTTCCCCTTTGAGTCAGGCTTCTTTCGGATTGGCGACGACCTATTCCCGGGCGGTACATCTTCAACACCGCGAGGATTAGTACTGGAGAGGAGCGACGGCGGATCTACTGTGTACCTTCCATGGTCGCATGTGCGGCGCTTCAGTCTCGTCGATGACACCAAGGTGCCTGAAGCTGAGATCGTTGCGAAAGCGAAGAGAGGGCGTCAGTTTGTTATTCGTATTCCCTGGTCGGACCCGCTCTATGGTTATCTCCCACGGGCGCTTTGGTCAGTCACGACTCAAACTGATGATCAAAGACCGCGAGCGTAGGTTGGCAGCCGAGAAAGCAACGGGTCTTTGGATGCAAGCGACCGCTTCTGGCCGGGAGGAGCCGTATAGAGCTTCCAGAAACCCCCTAAACAGGTGATTCAGACTGCCTCGGAGGGTCTGATAGTAAGGTCCTGACCCAAAGCAGACAACCAAGTACGATGACATTCAGGTTCATGGGCTAGTCGATTTGTGGTGCATTCTCGCTCAATACTGCGCGGGCGTCCCCGGCCAGGTCGGGGTGGCGATAGCGAACGAAATCGGCGAGATCACGCGGCACAGCGCCTAAGGACTCGCACTTCTCACCGGAGGCGACGGTCATTGTATGACCCGGCCTGCCCTCCATGCCCAACCATGGCCGCCAACTCATCGCGTTCGTATAGCTGATCTGACACGGTGCCGCGAGAATGGCCGGGTCGGCTACATCACGACTTTTGCCGGCGTAGCTCATCGACTCCCCATACTCGTTGACCGGCACCTTGATACCTTCAGCGAACAGTGTACTTCGGGTGTCTAGGCGCACCCAGCAACGCTCTGCATTGACTAGACCGGGACCAAGACGCGTCTCTGCCTTAACGCGCAAGGGCCCGATACGTGCGGGCATCACCAAGCCGTTGCGCCCGATCACCGCTTCCTGAAGTGGCGTTCGCGACAACGATACCGCTACGGTTCGACCGGTGTAGGGGTTGACGAAGTGCTCAATTGGCTGGTTGCGTTCTAGGTCACCGTGGTAGGTCACCTCGATACGGCGCCCGCGGAAGTCGCCGGATTCCGCTCGCTCGTAGAAGGCAAACGCGACCGCGTTGATCGTAAACAGCGGCGTCATTGCACTGTCGACTATTCCGTAAACGACACCCTTGAACCATTCAAGGGTTAGCCGGTCGTCAAGGGCGGCGCGAAGCTTCATCAGCGCATTCAGTAAACCCTCCTGCGATTCTGTCCAGCTGTCGTCACGCGAATTGTCGGCAAGCAGGGCTTCGGTTCTTGCGGCGGATGTGAAAGCTGCGCCGGCGATGAGGCCCAGAGATGTTCTACGACTGATCATTATTGTCTCCTTGACACGGACTTGCCGCGAATAACAAGAGGTCGAGCAGCGGGCTCCGAACTCGACACTAGCCTGACATGCACACGTTTGCAAAAAGACCTTCGATTCGCTAGTGTTTGGAGATTCGCAAGCCACCTTCATTGTCCGTCTATCTGGAAGATCTAGGCTGATCAAAGAGCCTTCAAGGTCGACGCAGAGTCAGATACCCGATTGTCGCAATGAGCAAGATTTACTCGGGAATAAGCCGCCGAACCGCACTCACCGCGACTGGGGCCCTCCTGGCCGCGCGGTTGCCAATCGCGATTTCGGACGAGCTCGCCGCTGCGTCGGCGGAAGCCTGCGAGTTGGTAGTTGCGCAGCACGATTGGTCGTCCAGCGCTCCTACCTCGACCCTCGAGCCATGGTTGGCGACTGCCGCACGCCAGCAAGCGGGTGCCCTGCACACGCTGGTCCTGCTACCGCGCGCCACAACGGATATCGCACAAGCGCCGGAACAGCAGTCGCTCATGCGAGAACTATCCCGCCTTGCAGCTCGGTACAGTACGTGGCTCGCGGGTGCGGCGCCGGTGCGGAGCGGCAAGAGTACTTACCATATTGGATTTGTCATCGATGCGTCCGGCGATATCGCGCTGATTTGCCGTAAGGCTACTCCGGATGTGCTCACCGGATTCTCCGACGCAAGCGCCACGCTCGAGCAACCAGCCGACATCACGGCTGTATTGACCCCGTTCGGGAAGCTCGGACTTCTCATAGGCGAAGACCTTCTAATCCCTGGGCTTGCTCGTTCGGCCATGTTGGCTGGCGCCGAACTTCTACTCAATCCGGCGTCAGGTGCTGCTGCCGGCACCCAGTCCACGCTATGCGAACTACCGTCTGCGCTGGCGTACGAGAACTGGTGCACGGTCGCGGTAGCTACGCCACCCGGAACAGGTAATTGCTCGGGTTGGTTCGATTTCCGGGGCAACACGATCAAGGCACCGCCGGGCGAAACGTTACTGAGGGGGCGCTTCGAAGTCACGCCAATACGCCTGGCGCGCGCGCGCATTTCACCGGATATCTACGACAACTTTCCTACGTGGCTGCGCGACGAACTCTACGGTGAGATCTTTCACCATCAGGCAAAGCAAGGCGCATATGGCCCAGCCCCCAATTCGCTTTCAGATTGGCGACACGAGGCGGAGCGACGCATTAGAAAGCAGGCTAAACGGCAAACTGGGACTGACGAACTAGAAGACTACTTTCTCGCGTTGATTGCGCAACCAGCAACAGTCTCCACCCTGCCTCAGAAAGGCCGGCGTCGGGCGCTGTCAGAGCAAATAGATGTAGCCATTGGAACCATCGGTCGCTTAGCACGGGCTCCGAATGCTCGACTCGCGTTGTTCCCGGAATTCTGTTTCACCGGTGCCGGTTATCGCAGCGTCTCCGACACTCTGAGCGTGGCGGTTGAAATTCCGGGCCCTGAAGTTGCAAGGCTCCAGGAGTGGGCTCGCGGGCACCGGCTCTATTGCGCTGCTCAGTTTCTTGAGACTGAGCCGGATTTTCCCGACCGAGTCTTTAACACCGCGGTGCTTATAGACGATAGTGGCGAGGTGATCCTGAAGCATCGCAAGTTACAGTGTGTCGATATATTTGGCGCTTTACCCGACACAACCCCCGGTAGTATCTACGACGACTACATTGCCAAATATGGCATCGAGGATCTGTATGCAGTCGCCGATACCCCACTTGGAAAGATCGGGGTGATTATCTGCTTCGAAATCAATATGCCCGAGATTGTCCGGGCGATGGCGAGGCAAGGCGTCGAGATGATCCTGCATCTAACCGCTGAAGGTTATGGCTGCGATCGTAGAATGTGGCATGCGCTCCGGCGGAAGCGAGCCTACGAAAACCAAGTTTGGCTATTGTGTGCGAACCAGGGTTGGGATGTGGGCAAAGGTCAACCCTGGGTGCCTTACGGCGAGAGTCAGATCATCGACTTCCGCGGGCGCGAACGTGATCGCATTGACCACAATGGTCCCGGCGTGTTGATCGCGCCGGTCGACATGGCGGCTTTGCGGGCGGCTCGCCGCGACCCGCAATTCAATCTTTCGATCTGGGACGAACCCGGCGCCTACGCAGGTGCTTATCGTCAGGGCAAGGGTGTCCCGAACAACCTGTGGCTGAATCGGGACCCATTGGTCAGCCCTTACACGAGTACCGAAACACTGGAAGCAACCCGCGAACGCTATTACGCAAGTGAAACGTATATCCGTCCAGCCACCTGACCGTAGCAGGGGATGACTCGCCCGCTCCGTCCTGGCTGCACTGGGTTTAAGTCCACTTGCGAACAGGGATTCATGGAGCGATGTGTCCGGCAATTGAATCTCACCGTAATCTCGATTCTCGCCATCGGTTCGCTTTTGGCCGAAACCTGCCCGTCAAAGTCTACCGGGATCACCTGATTGCGTGAATTAGGCCATCACAGGCGTTCTGATAGGCTGCTTCTGAACCAATCCAGCCGGTCAGGTCAGAGTGAAGTCTGCCTAACAAGTAAAGTCGTCAGCGCTTTGGGAAGTCGATGAACAAGTGGAAAGTGGCATTCTTTGTCGTGCTGATCCTCGGCCTTGCTTCCAACGGGTACTTGTTCTATCACCTCGTGGACAGCGGTATTTCGTACAGCTATCTGCATGATGATTATGACGCTCAATCAAAGCAACTAAACGCACTTGGCGAGTTGGTGGTTGCCGGAGCGGACGAGTATACGAAAGCTGACATCCTCCATTTGCTTCGCCAGGCAAAGAAGGACGCCTTCATTGTCGAGGAAGATGATGCAATCTATTTTGAAGGGATCAGATTTACCTTTGACGGCGAGAAGCTGACGAACGTTGAATAGCTACGTATGGCTGCTCCTGGCCGAAAGCGGACTAAGACCATCGGCGAAATCGCTTGGAAGCATCGTCTAAACGGACCGTGGAACTGCCAAACAGAGAAAGCCGCAGAGGTTCCGCCAAGTTTACTCGGAAACTCTCTCTCCGCGTCCTATAACGAGATGGCCAGAAACGCCAAAGCCCCGGAAAACCGGGGCTTTTTCGGCAGGACTCCGAGCGTCTCTACGGAGAGCCGCCCAGGTCCAGACTGGGTGGCGGTGGAACGAGTCCTTTGCGAACTCGTCTCCCAGATTTCCCTGTTAGCGGGGAAAAAACAGGGTATTGCTACAGATCTACCCCGACCTTTCTAGACTTGTTTGAACAATGGTTTTAATAATCAGATCCTTACGTGCATTCATCCAGGCAGTCTTTTCCCGCCAACCGGGAATTTTCCTAGCCGAAACAGGGAATCTGGACTACCGTGCATCGATAACGCACACATCCGAATCGGGAATCGAACTGAACTCAGTACTGCGAACCAGACAGTCCAAAGCACCAAGCCCACTGGCGCATACCGAGCCGCAAAAAGCGCACGACCGCCACAATGGCAATTCTCGCAAGCGGGTTTCGTATATTTGAATCTTGGCGGGATAGCTCCAGTCGAGCTTCTGTATCACCCATTTGGGCTAGCCTCCAGCACGAAGTTCAGTCGTCGACATTCTGTCAGTCGATGGACATTCGATCGTTTTCCGCAATCTTCTCGACCGTCCGCGCCAGCTCAGGGTCTTCGGTCTTCGCGATAAACGTTCATGGCGCATGCCTCTCGGTAGATACCTAGATTGCGCTAGACTCCAGAGCAGAACAACTGGCTCGCTTCAAAAACCACCTTACGAAGGAGCCAGTCCTTGCGGAAAGACGCCATACTCTGATCGAGCAGTATCAAGCAGTTTGCTGGGAAGCGAGCGAATCCTTAAATAGCGCTAGGCGAAGGATGGAAACACAATGATCAAGATGTTGCCCCACTGGATCGGCTTACCGGAAGAGAAGGTAAAACACGTCGACCCAACGCGCCGCGCGATGCTCAAGGCAGTGGCGGCAGCTCCGATCGCAGCAGCCGCAAGCGCATCAGCGAAATCCACGGACCGGAAACCCGTACGGGTCAGCTCGATGGCTGGGCAAGAAACAACCGGCGCACCTGTAACTATGGAGTTTCTTCATTTCGATGACGAGATCGAACGCTTTCGCCAAACAATGCGTGTCACCCGTAGCATAGAAGACAATGACGACATTCTATTCTGGTACCACCACATCTCGTTCGTCGTCCCGCTCAATCAGAGACCGGCTCCTGTAGCGCGATTCGAAGGTATAGAGTTCACGCGACATGAACGCGTGGATGAACATACTTACCTCCATCACGGTCACAATCTATCCTACCCACGCGACCTTGCGACCGGTAAGTTTAGCGACACGGCTATCAATCCCGTCACGGGAAACCGGGTTAGAGTGCCCGGCTTCTTGCCGGAAACTCTCGGCCCTACGCATCTTCTTACTCCTAAAGGAGTGTACTGGACCGGTGACCCATCCCCTGATCCAATGACCGGCTACTACATGTTTCACCGGGACGGCTCTCATGTGGTGATGGATTGGCTTCGCGAGCCACCACACTATGCACCGCAGAACTTCATGGAGACGTCCTACGCGCGGGCCACCGCATCGGACTTTTTGGACCATGGCATCACGAAGTTGATGACAGTAACCAACGGTAGCTATGTTCTACCTTACCCAGAGTGGCTAGAGATGGGAGATCGGCCAGGGCACATGCTAATCACCTGGAGCGGATTCAAGCTCAATTCGATTGCGGAACTACCGATTGAGTTTCGGGAACGCGTTGAACAGGAGATGCCAAATCGGCTCAAGATAAACCGCGAAGCGTTCGAGGAATGGAATCGGACCTAGACAAGTCATCAGTCCTGCTAAGAGAACCTTGCCGAGGGTATGAGCCCACCTATTTGTTCCCAAGTCAACGGGAAGTCGCGAGCCCGAGCGAAACTAGACTAGGGCCGGAAGAGGATTGTCATTTTCGGGCGACGGTCGGGCTCAACTGAGATGACGCTTGCCGCGCCCCGTCACTTGCGGCTATCGGCCAATAGCAGCCGCTCACTAGGCCAAAAAACTAGGTCTTCTTCGTTCTCATATCTTCGTTTAAGTAGTTTCCGAGCGAATCTAGCAACGCGTTCCAACCATGTGTGCGCCCCTGCGCTCCATCGCTCGGAGGGATTACACACATCTGTTCAGTGTATGTCAGGCGTGTACCTCCACTTTCGTCTGCGAAAGCAACCGTTGTCAGCGACACCGTGTGTACAGCTCCATTCATAGCCATGGAGTACGCATAGACAATTCGTTCACCTTCCTTGATTTCGAAGTATCTGGTTTCATTGGTGTGCGTCCCCATATCGTTGGAAAATTCATTTTTTTCTGTGCCGCCCACTCGAAATTCCGATTCTGAAAGTCCATCCCCAAACCAACCTTTCTTCTTCTCAGCCACTGACCACGCGGCCCATACATGTTCAACGCAATTGGGATAAGTCCTTTCTATCGTGAAGGTCTCGTGATGCTGTGCTGGATCAGTCATGTTTCTGTTCCTCTTCAAGAAATTTGCCAAGTCGATCCAAACGTTTCTCAGCCTTTTTACGATGCATCTGAACCCAACTCTCAACACCGTTTAAAGCGGAGAGCTGGAGAGTAACCGTGCGAACCCGACCAACCTTGGAGGATGTGACTAGACCAGCGTCTTCAAGAACTCTCAGGTGCTTGAGGAACGATGGGCGAGCCATATCAAACGGCTCGGACAATTGCGTAACCGAAGCTGGCCCTCTGACGAGTTGCTCTACGACAGCCAGGCGTGTCGGGTCTGATAGTGCCGCGAAAGTTTTCGGTAAGCTGGGAGAAAAGGTAGCCATTTAGCTACCTTAAGAGGACGACTCTACGAAGTCAAGAAAGGAAACCAAGTAGCTACCTATTTCTATGGAGTCTGCCTAATGGCAGCTTCGGGTCAGGAGCAGCCTGTTGCTTTTGTACCAACGGTCGCATTCATCCTCCGACGTTAGCGAGCATACGAAGGCTAAGAACCACCAATAAGGCGCCGAATAACTTCTTTAGAGTGGACACTGGCAACCGATGCGCCAATTGGGCGCCATAAGGTGCGGCGACGAAGCTGGACGTAGAGATGACTGCAACGGCGGGTAGGTACACGTGACCGACAGTCAGGCCTGTTAAAGACGATTCATCCCAGCCACTGATCACGTAACCGAGCGTACCGGCTACTGATATCCACAAACCGATTGCCGCGGACGTCCCGATCGCGGTTTTGATGTCAACGTTCTGCCAGGCAAGAAAGGGAACTGTTAGCGAGCCGCCACCGATGGACACCAACGCGGATAAGGCTCCGATGCCAGAGCCCGCAGCGAAGAGGCCAGTATTCCCCATTAGCTGACGCGATCCCCGTGGCCTCCTGCCCAGGAACATCTGCGTTGCAGAGAACGTCATGAATACAACGAATACAACCGCAAGAAAAGTCGAGCTCAAAAACGATGCGAGAAATGCTGCGGAAAAGGTCCCAGCAATGACGCCGCCAGCCATGCCTTTCACTGCGCGCGAATTGATGGCTCCCTTGGCGCGATGAGACCGATAGCTCGCAATCGTTGAGAAAACCATGCAAGCCATTGATGTGCCCAAGGCTAAATGGACAACTTCAGCGGTCGAAACTCCTCCTGACAAGAATGCGGCTACCAGGAAAGGCACCAAGACCCCTCCACCGCCGATACCCAGCAGGCCGGCCAGAAACCCTGTTACCGCGCCCAATCCGAGTAGTGCAAGAAAACACTCAGGATTGATCATAGACGCTGCTCGCAGCGTCTTCGGTTCGTGCTGTGTACCAGCACTACGCGGTCAGGCGGTCCGT
>JANQQA010000181.1 GCA_028285205.1 Bythopirellula sp.
GATTCAGCCGAGCCCTTCGTTCACCACTGCCGCCAATCAGATAAACTTCCGCACGCTCTATCGGTTGGCCTGTCTTCGCGTCGCGGACGGTGCCCGCGATGGTGCGAGTTCGTGTCACTTCGATCGTCGGGTTGGTTCCGAACAACCGAACTCCGTAGCTCTTACCCGTTGGCGGGTACCTGTCTCGCACTCGCCTGGCAAAATCGCTTGCGTCATTTTGCACAAGAACAGCGAAGCTTGGCGGATTCTTGACTCCGGGTCCCGATACACGGAGCCGGACGGCGCGGTTCCTACCGAGTCCCTTCAGTGTGTAATATCCGGATTCGTCCGTGGTCGCCTGGATGACCCCAAACGCACGCGGATACACGTAGGAAAACCATCGGTTCGCATCGACCTCCTGGCGACTCATTGAATCGACGTCAAGCGACTCGATTGCCTGCGACACTTTCTGCCATCTTCCACCGCGCAGTTCGTGGATCACGTCGACTGACACGATGGCTTTGGCGACGGGCTGGCCCGATTGGTCGACAATGCGACCATTGACGGGCAAATCGTCAACCATCTGCAGGCTGACTTCGTAGTCGGGTCGCATGTCGCCAAAACGTCCGCCGTTCTTGGACGGAAGTAACTCCCATGCGGTACCCATCCCATCAGCCACCGCCAACACGGATGCCTGGCACTGGCCCAACGTAACTCCTGGGCCCACCGTTCGCGTTAGCGTTTCGCGAGGTACATCGAATCGAAACGTTCCATCATGATTGCTTTGGCCAAGACCGAGAGAAGCCTGATACTCATTCACATTGAGATACAACTCCGCTCCAGCAACAGGTCGTTCATCAGGTCCGACCACCACGCCGTGAATCGTGATCGCTTCACTCAAAGGACCGCCGGCCTGGCCAGTGGCCTGTTGAGCCGCGATGGTTGTCAGCGTTAACCCACCAATCAGCACGACCACGCACACCACGGTCGCGGCAAGCAACCGCGATGCCATCGCGCTAAGTGGCTTCCGCTGTCGAGTGGTGTCCAAAACGGCTTCCACTCGCTTGTCGAGGCGAGCGGAATCGGCCATCGCGACGCCGAGGCTGGATCGCGCTGGACGATAATCACGCCAAGTGTTTAGCAAAGCGTCGGCATAATCGCTGGGCTGCTGCCCCGACAACAAGACCGCATCATCGCAAGCGAATTCCCGTTCGACTCGCAGACGGTACACGGCCAGCCATAGCAAAGGATTGAACCAGTAGACAGCGGCTATCAATCGTGCGAATAGTTGGATCGCGACGTCGTTCCGTTTGACGTGAGCCAACTCGTGAGACAAAACACAATTTCGATGCTCGTCACTCCAGTCTCGCCAGTTTTCAGGGACGACCACCACGCACCGAGTCACGCCACACGTCATTGGCACCGATGCTGCTCGTGACTGGACGATCGTGAAGTCTCGCGATACGCCCAGTTTTCTCGCAATCGCAGCCACAGAAACGGCCCAGTCCTCGTCGTGTATTTCATGCATCCCCTCCAAGCGTCTGCGCTGCAAAAAGATTGCCAGGAGGATTTGAGAACCCAATACCAAAAAGCCAACCAGCCAAAACGCCAGCAGGTAGTGTGGCCATCGCAATTGCGCGGTCATGGTCGCGGTTTCAGCGTGCTCGGCTGCACCACTGTCGACCGTCGTTTCACCTACCGAGGCAATACCTACCGAACTCGATTCGACCGGCAAATCTCTGGCAACACGGAGCGACACCTCGCTCGATTCGATCTCAGCGAGATCCGACTCGAAAACTTCGGTCCGTTCAGACGCCATCGCTGGGGGAAAAAACGAAGTGCTTACCTCTTGATCACTCGCTTGTTGACTCAGCACGGGAACACGAACTTGCGGTCCAACGGTCGCAATGAGTGGCATCAGTGCACAGCCACCCACAGCGAACGACCAAATACGGTGGCGAAAAGCCGCCCCGCGGCGACGCAACAACCAGCATACGGTCGCCGCCAGGACCAACAGCAGGCTCGCCTTTGCGACAATGTCAATGATTGATGGCCACCAACCATTGTCACTGAGCATCAACAGGTACTCAGGCATCATCGTCCTTCCTTTCTAGCTTGTGCGATCATCGATTCGAGCCGATCCAATTCCTCATCACTGAGGTTGTCGGATTTCAAGTCAATCGCTGCCGCGAGCGTGTCGGCGACCGAGCTTTCGAAGAACGTTTTCATTAGATGTTGAAGTGCCGCTTGGCTAGCCGACTTATGCGATTGAGTCGGCGAGTAAACGTACTTGTTGCCTTCGCGGCGATGTCGCAGAAAGCGTTTTCCCTCAAGCAGCCGAATCATCGTTCGGACAGAGTCGTAAGCCGGCGGATCATGCATTTCGGCCAGGACGTCCGCTACCGACGCCTCGCCGAGTCGAAAGACAATGTCGAGGATCTGCCGTTCCCGGCGCCCCAACTCCCGCGCGTTTTTCTTTTTCGCCATGAATGTCCTCCCCGTGCCAGATGGTAATCCATTGCCACTGGTAATACAATACCACTAGACTTGACATAATCAAGAGGGAATCACGGTTTGGTCCGACTTGCGGACAAGGCTCGAGACAGAAGAGTCGCCACGAACAGAAATCGAAAAATGGGACCGGGCATTCTATTGCCAAGGCCATTCTGACTACGCAGTAGAGTAATTGCGCGCCGGACGTCGCTTCGGTGCAATCAACTGAACACACGAACGGCGATTGCTTCGAGTTGGCGGTTGCATCGACACCAGCCCCGGGTGGCTGGAGCTGATGGCCCGCGGAGAAAAGCACCTCAGCGGCTTCGCGCAAGAGCTGCCAAGGTGCTCGAGACCTCTTGCTCCGCAACGGCGCTCTTCGTGAAGTGTGTTTGTCGAACCTCAGCGGCTCCGAGGCCACTAAAATTGCAGTAGGAGTTGGCGACCTCAGGACCAATCTCCGGATTGTGTCGCATTGCAATACAAGGCGGCCATCTGCGAGCTACCAATGACCACAATTGACCTCACATCCCAAACGTTCGAAGTACTTGATGTGTTACTACGAGCCCAAATTTCCTTCTACCGGTAAACGGCTGCGGACAATCTTGGTGGTAGGATCACCCGGAAGAATGGTGTCGCACCACACTTCCTGCTCGAACAGGTAGCGGACTTGGATAGCTTGAGCCTCGCCGGAATCAAAAGCAAGCTTTGCTTCGGCGAGCGTTGCTACAGTATCCGTTGTCGTGGATCTGAGTTGAACGTGCTGCACGTCTGCGCCATCACGGAGGTCGTCAAATAGTTGATTTACTTGATCCCGAGCCCATTCGGCTTGCAGGATTTCAGGAATCGGTGTTTTATTCTGAATGTCTTCTAGAGTCAGCTTTTCGGATGTCATGCTTTGGGTAGCCCGGGGCGAGAGTATGCTGGCATCAGTAAGATCGCGTTTTCGGGCGCGGGGCACACGTGACGGCAAACCCCGCATCCAGAGCAAAGTTCTTCGTCTACGATCGGTTTGCCATCGTTGACCAGGATAGCTCCGGCCACCGGGCACCGCTCACTGCAGACGGTGCAAGTCGTAGAATGATGGGCTAAGCATAGGTGCTGAGTCACACGGGCGGTTCCCATAATGGGAGATATAGAGCGGGTTAGCACTCCTGGTTCACAACTTTGAATGCATGGAAAATCCTCGCACATCATGCAGGCTGCATGGTCGGCTTCGATCACGGGAGTTCCGGCCGCAATTCCGAGTCGATCCGATGCTTTCACGATAGCATCGTATGGGCAGGCTTCGATGCAGTCGCCGCAACGCGTGCAACCTTTTAGGAACTGAAATTCGTCAATAGCTCCGGGCGGGCGATGCAACGGGATTGACCTTGATACAGGCCTACCGTGCAAGTTCGTTGGTGGTACTGGATCGATATTGATGCCGCTGACGGAACGCGGTGATTGATTCGAGGGCTCCGGCAAATTGTCTTTGAACGGACTGGGAAGTCGCGTGACTAGCGGCGCGAATCGCGACTCCGAAGTAAGCTTCCACAAGCGGCCTTGCAGGAGGTCACGTCGACTCTGATTTGTTCGCCCAGGGCGATACAGATACTTGACTACAGAGACTAACAGGCGAATTGGGGCAACGAGCAGTTGCTTGAGAGCGACTCGGATTCTACTGTTATTCATCGAGTTGGAGCGGCGGCTTTCTCAGCGAATAGATAGACTTGCCGTCTAACTTTGCTGGTCTTCTATCTCCAATGGTGGCAGCATTGGCACCGACTCGGGGCTGAAATTTCCTGCTTCGGGCATTTGGTCCAAAGTTGCCGATGGGGCATGGCACTGCGTGCAATTGGTTCGCCAGGGGTGAGTCGACTCCATCCCTTTCCAGCCGTGGGGCCCACCATGGCACGCGTTACAATTCTCCCGCATCCACTGCGAGTGAGGAATCGTAGGCGGTGCGCCAGGATACGCACGCTTACCCTCCTTGGGAGCAGGGAGCCCTACGAAACGGGTCGCGACAGAAGCGTCCATCTCTTGAAACGGCGCGGGCGCCATCGGTGCGTGACACTGAACACAATTGCCTAGGAACTGATGCGACATAACACTGGCTTTTAATCCTGGCAACTGTACACCCTGTCCATGGCACGCGTAACAGGTGGCATCGTTGGTGTTCTCCACTGGATGGGAAATAACAGGTGGAGCGCCATTAAAGGCTCGCCGAGATGCTCGCACTTTGCTCGACAATGCTTTGTCAGCTTCGCTGGGTTCGATCTTCGTGTAGAGGTCGTAGTCGGGTTGAGGCAACACTTGCGGCATGGCTTGCCATTCCTTGGTTGGCCCCATGGCGGTCTTGGGCACGTCCGCGTAGCTGATGGCCGGTACTAACTTAGGGTTGGTCGCAATCGTCGACTCACTTACTAATTCCACGACTGCCGTTTCGCCCATCCCATCAGGCATCGGCACTCCATCAGAAATGCCCACGAAATAGCCGATCAAGGAGCACGCGATGATGAGCACGAGGAAAATCGTCATCCAGCGACCCGTCATGAGTCTACCTCCGGCTTCTTAACCACTCGCGCAGCGCACTTCTTGTAGTCCGGCTGTTTGGAAATCGGGCAATGCTCGTCAAGCGTGACGTCGTTGA
>JANQQA010000183.1 GCA_028285205.1 Bythopirellula sp.
GCAGTCGTTCGAGCAGCGAACTACACCATTTGGCGTACTTGTCCGTCGTGTTGTAGACGACCACGTAGTGCTTGGACTCGTGCAGTCGGAAGTCGGGGCCCATCTCTTGCAGCAGACGCTCGCCGAGTTGCTGTTTGTTGAGCGGCACCATCGGCTCGTCGTCGCTGGTACGGCTGAGGACGTTGTCGCCCATGATCGGCCACATCGCGCCTTCGTCAGTTTCCAGCAGCATGCTGCCAGTCGGGTCTTCGACGATCACCTTGCCCTTGAGCTGTTGCTCGCGCCCATCCAGGTTGACCAGCACGTGCTCCATTGCCGAGACAGGAGTGCACACAGCAAGTGCAAGCAGTACACCAACGAGCCGCATCCGCGTATGAACGAAATGAATCAACATAACTTCCATTGTAATCCGCGAAGTGGTACGGCCAATGCCCGTCAATCGAGTTTGATCCAAAGCGCAAGCGAGAGCAGAAAGAGCACCAGCTCAAGTCCGGCAAAACCCCAAGTAAGCCCACTCACCCCGCTATACACGGCGAGGCTGATAGCGCGAACAGCAATCAAACTTGCATGGACAATCACACAAGCAGTGAGCGAAAAGTTGAGCGCTTCGGGTCGTAGCAATGGCAACAGAAATACCAGTCCAAGCCCAAGTTGCAAACCGCCATAGACGGTAAAGTACTCCGACTGGCCGGAACCTGAACGTAGCTCATACCCAAGCGAGTTGGCCGTCCGCGCTGGTTGCCACATGCACCAACCGGCAAGTAGCAAGTAGCTCACACCAACAACGCTAAGAAAAACTTTGGACATGGCTAGATTCCGTTTGCTAACGCGAGAGTTATGGCCAATCGAAGCAGACTCGATGGAAAATCTTTCTTGCCGCGCCAGTGACTTGAGAACTAAAATAGATGATGTAGAGGAATGGATTCCAACATTGCCTGCACCGCGTTGTTCCGCACCCAAATCTTACCACGAAGTGGAAGGACCTGGCGATGAAACGAGACTTTCTGTTGTTGCTGCTATCCGGCACATTGGCGGTACTTGATGGTGGCGGACCTACTTCTGTTGCGGCTGGCGCCCAAGAACCAGCCAAAGCGGAGCAAAAGGCGGACGAGAAAGAAGACGACCAGCAACAAGATAAGAGGAAACAGCAGCAGCAGGACGACGCCAAGAAACAGAAGGAAGCCCAGCCGCGGCGAATCCTCTCACGCGTGCCCAAGCACCAAGCAAGACCGAATCCAATCGCGCAGCGGAGACCACACGCGCTGCTCACCCAGCAGGAGATGTTCGTCCCCGAGGCCGCCAGGAATCGCAAGGCGGCAGCGAAGGCACAACCACAGCCCAACGCACAGCCAGATCAACAAGCGGAGGCAAATCGCCAGCAGCCGAATCCACCGTTCTGGTCGCCCCGGCAACTTAGCCTGAGCCCCGCGGCAACGTATCGGTTGGAGAGCATGGGCCAACACGTACATCTCTCGCCAGCGATGCGATTGCATATCGGACGTTCGCAACAATCGGCAGCCGGTCGTCCGGCCATTCAGATTCCGTCGCCGTCAATGGTGCCAGGACAGGGTGCACGACAGTACTACCCCGCGGTCAGCCGGCAGCCGGCCCAAAAGCCGTTTGCTGATTTAGAACGACCACCATCGGGCCTGGAAAGCTACTGGCCGCTGTTGCTGGAAGGCCGAGAAGATCCCAACACGGGATTGATCATTTGGACTTTGCCGTAGCCAGCCACAGTCAATCGCCGCAGTGAATTAGCGATTCACGCTAGACGTAAGTTCCGCCAGCTGTTGACGCAACTTACCGAGGCGATCGGGATTCTTGGCGTCGAAGTCGTCCAGAAAGTCTCCGGATAGCGATTCTTGAGCTGTGTCGATCTGCCTCTGCAACGTTTCGATCGTCGAAGATAGCTCTCGCGGCTTGGCAACCCACCGGCGTTCGGAGTCCTTCAACAACTGATAATACAGACCGACGAACTGGTAGTCGCGTGAGAGTTGCTCGAGCTCGTTGATCTGCTTCGCCAACGACGGAAAGTCGTCTGCTTCGATGCGTGTGAGTGCCAGTTCCACCTCATCCAATCCTGCATGGTAGCCCGCGATCCGAGCCGCGAGTTCGGACAAGTTGATCTGCACAGGGAGTGGAGTCGGTACGACTGGCGGTGGTAGCTTTTCAGTACCGACATCCTCATCGGTTGGGTTCGCTGCCATCGGCTTCGACGGAACGATCGCTACGGGAGTCTCTGGCGCTGGCTGGATCGGTACTGTAAACTGCGCAACCTGTGGTACTTTCGGTGCTGGTAGGGGCTTGGGCGCTGGGGCCGTGGGCTCCGGCGCGATGTCTGGCTCACGCTCTCCCTGCAAGTCAGCCTCGCTGGCGGAGACTGGCGGATCTTCGAGAATATCGGGCGTCGGTTGCACCGGCAGCGGCGGTTCGGGCGCCTTCACTTGCGGCTGCGTCGCGCCGAAATCTGGAACTGCTGGCAAGTCTTCGACCGCGCCCGGCATGGAACGGATGGTCGCCTCTAACAGCCAGTCTGCCAGTTTCTCGCGGTCGGCCTCCGATTTCGGCGACTGCTGCCAGGCCTTCGACACCTTGTCCAACTGCGCTAGCCGCCGAGCACGCTCGCGAACGTTGTGCCGAAAACCGACTTCCAGCTGGAAACGAAAATCCGATTCCAACTGCACAACATCGTCGTTCGCGGCATGGTGCGATTGGTAAGCGGTCACGCCACCTGCTAAGATAATCACCGCGAAGACGGTGCTAATTATCGCCGTGAGGCGCTCACTGCGGGCAGTTGAAAAATCCATCGTTATGCTCCTACGATACTCGGGCGAGTGCGATGACTCGCAAGCGTTTAGTACTTCCATACAAGCCTAGATTGGCCCTAGCGCAAGTCAAAAACGATGACGGCTCAGCCACCTTCCGCACGCAACCCTTGGGTTAAGCCGTTGCTGCTGATAACGGTTGTGCTGGTTCTGCCGCTGGTGTTGCTTGCCGTTTGGGGTGAGTCGTTTCTTACTATCGCCGAGCAATGGCAAACCGACCCGCCACCGCGCTGGCTGTTAGCAGCAGCCATCATGGGAATCCTGGCGACGGACGTCTTTCTGCCGGTGCCGTCCGGACCTATCAGCACGCTGGCCGGTAGCCAGCTGGGAGTCGTGCTCGGCACGCTGGCCTCGGCGATTGGTATGACGATCGGCGCGGTGATCGCCTTTGCCCTTGCCAAGGCGTGGGGTCGCCCATTGGCGGCACGCTACTCGTCAGCCGAGCAACTCGCGGAGCTCGAACAGTCCTGCAGCCAGCATGGCATCTGGATGCTGTTGATCACCCGACCCCTGCCGATTCTCGCTGAAGCCTGCGCGCTGCTGGTGGGGGCTCTGCAGATGAGTTGGCGTCGTTTTCTCCCCACAATCGTCGTTAGCAATCTGCTGATTGCCGCGACCTACGCGTTGCTTGGACAGCAGGCGGCTGAGTATGGTTGGCTGCCCTTGGCGGTGTGCGCTTCGGCAGCGTTGCCGCTGCTCGTCACTTGGTGGTGGCGCCATGGCATGAATGTACCGAAGAGTTGAGAATCTCGTCGACGAACTTTATCGGGCGACAAGAAATAAGAGTAAAGGCATTACCCTGATGCACAATGGAGTACTCGGTTCGCATCGCAATCGATAGAATGCGATATCTTCACTGAATCAATCGTAGTATTGGCAACCGCGGTGATTAAGCTCAAGCAAACGCTAACGGTAGAGGACTATCAAGCGGCTGCGGCTGTGCACTATCGCACTTTCCGCTGGACGCGAATTCAGCCGTGGTTGGCCATCGTACTCATTGGCATATGTGGTTTCTTTGTCTTCACTTCGCGGATCAAAGGTGTACCTATCTTCGGTGTTGGATACGGCATCTACATGCTTATTCGCAAGAATCTCTGGATCGATCGTCTCGTGAAGTCCGCAACAACCGCAAAGCAATTTGGCGCGGAAATAAGCGTAGAGATCGACGACGGATTCCTAAGAACATCGCAAGGGGGTGATGAGTCAAAGATGCATCTCAGCAGTCTCTTCGGGTTCGTTCGTTGTCCGATTGGGTTGCTCGTCTATCCGCAACGCAACCTGTTCTGCTATTTGAAAACCGAAGCCTTCGATTCGCCCACCGAGATCGACAAGCTGATTAAGCTACTTCGGGACAATAACGTCGAAGAACTGCCTACCTGAATCATCGTTAACTACGCTAGGGGGTCTGCTACCCCACATCCAGCCCCTCCAGCTCCGTTCGCAACTCCTGCTCTTTCATCGCAGCCGTTTGCTTCAGCTCGCGAATCTCTGCATTCAACTGCTCTACGCGGTCTTCCTGCTCGGTGAACTTCTTGATGTAACGTTTGTAGAGTTCCGAGTTGTGGGACAGTTGTTGCATGTTCTTGCGGATGCGCGTTTGCTCCTTGTCGATGACGGACAGTTCGTTTTGACGTTGGCTCGTTTGTTGAGCGAGGTCCAAGAGTTCCGCCCGGCGTTGTCGATAGTCTTGCAGTGCTTGTTTCACCTCGTCGCTGACCTCCTTCGCCGATATGTAGAGCTCGTAACGGTTGTCGTTGGAATTGCGAAGGTTGATGACTTGCTCCCCATCCATGTGCTGTTTGACAACCAAATTCTCTGTCTGACTTGGTTCGACCGTGACAGCAAATCGATATCGATCGCGCGTGGTCTCACTCGCGAGATCTTCATCGACCAGTTTCCATTGGTCGTGCTTGGGTTGCTCAATGAGAATCGACTTGGCTTTGTCGCTGGAGTTCTTGATCTTGTAGGAGTAGGTCTGCAGATAGTGTCGTTTGGCGTGCAGCATGCCGTTGATGAGCTTGACCGTCACGAGCTGATCGGTCGCCGGCTTGAGCAAGGGTGCCACTTCGATGTCCAGGTCCAGCGCATAGCTGACCAACCGTTCTTCGCCGGGCGGTAGCGCGCCGATCTTGCCGTCACCGGCGTAAACGCCGCCATCGAACAGCGTGATTGGCCCTTGCATCAAGTGCAGTTCGCTACTGTTTTTCAGCCGGATGCCGTTGAGCGGATGCTTGGCGTGCACATCGCGGTTGTAGATCGAGAGCTTGGTTGCCTCAACCGATTGATTGACAATTGGCAACATGGCTGAACGTTGCCGCTTGATCGACACGGGGGTGTCGATGTCGTAACGAAACAGCTCACCAACCTTGCCTGCGTCGGCGACTGCATCCACGCCTTCAGAGACATCGAAATCTGCGAACGGGTCTTCCTCCTGTTCGGATTCACCGCCATACTCTCCGCCGAAACTACCGGCACCGCCACCGTATCCGCCGCCACCCACGCCGCCCATTCCCTTGGGACGACTGCCACGTCTCACTATAGGCACTGACCTATTTCGCACCATTGCTGATTGCGGCTCAGCTTCGAAACTCGAAAGCGCCTGGCCGTACTCCTGTGGTTGCAGCGAAGCAAACAGTTCATGCGCGACCTGCGGACGCGACGCGTACAGCGGGGAGTACAGATCCATCGAGAACGAAATCGGCCGGCCGCTGATCAGGCTCAGCTCGACATGGTTCCAATCCTGATCACCGGTGTTCTCAACGATCGCCCAGCCCTGTAGCAGCGGGGCATCTTGGTCGTTCATGACCAACCGGTAGCTCGTTTTCCAGACGGGCGCTTCGCGAATGTACCCCACCCGCACTGGTCGTATGCCCTCGCCCAGGAAGCTGAGAGTCACGGCTTTCTTGTCGGTGGAATGAGCCGACGCCAGGATTGTCAGTGCGGCTTCGAATTCCTGCTGCAGTTCGCGATCCGCCATTTGAATTCGCTCGATCGAACTGAGCGCGATGGTCTGCAAACCTTCGTCGGTAAGCAGATTGATGTGGTCGGTCCTGATTGATTCGCCGCCGGGTACAGCCGTCGGCCGTGATTCAACACCGACCAGGGTGCCGCGAACTCCTTGGGGCACATACACGATCAGCTTTTGACCGCGGACCTGGCTGAGTAGCTCGAACAACGTGGGAGTGCCGGTTAGATCGATGGCAAACGTTTTGAGTGTCTTTTGGATCGGGTCTTTCGAACCGTAGCTGACGGTCGAGATTTTGCCGCCGCCGAGATCTTGCAACACGAGACTCTTCAGGAGGTCGTTGATGTCGGCGGTTTTGAATTTCAGCTCCACCTGGTCGTCGCCGTCGACCGTGCCGCGGTGCTCGAAAAAGCCTACGCCTGAATTGAACAGCACAATCCGCTGGATCGGCAGTTTTTCTGAGTCAACATCGTCGGCCACAGCCGCTTTGTGTCCCGTCAACAAACCGAAAACGATGAGTCCACCAAGTAGTGCGTTCCACGAATGCCGATTTCTCTGTTGCCTGAACATGCGTCGTACTCCTACGGAAAAGAGGAAAAGAAGCGGACGTCCAACGCGCAGGGTTGTCCGCCAGTTCATTGTAGGGGTTTGACGCCGGAAGTCGAAAAATGGTTCCCGGGGTCGCGAATTCGCTCGACCAACCGTCTCAGTCCTGGTCTGCCAGATACTGATTCTTCAGCTTGACGTAGTTCGCCGGCGAGTAGGTGAAAAACCGCTGTTCGTCGTCGGTCACTGGTCGCAGCTGGCGGCAGGGATTGCCAACATAGACGAAGCCGCTCTCCAGCGTTTTGCCGGGCGGCACCAGACAACCAGCACCAATGATCACCTCGTCTTCGACGACAGCGCCGTCGTTGACGATCGCACCGATGCCGACGAGAACTCGATTGCCGATCGTGCAACCGTGCACGACCGCGCTGTGACCAATCACCACATCGTCTCCGATGTTGAGCGGCCAGCCGCCTGGGTTGTAATCGCTAGCATGCGTGATGTGCAGCACCGCGTTGTCCTGCACGTTGGTGCGATGGCCCAGCTTGATCGTGTGCATATCGCCACGAATCACCGCACCTGGCCAAACCGAGACGTCGTCTCCAAGCTGGACATCGCCGATGACGGTCGCGCCCGGGTCGATATACACGCGCTCGCCAAGCTGAGGCGCTCTACCTTGAAACAATCGCAGGCCGGGTCTCATTCTCGATCCTCAACACGAAGTCATTCCAGCTGTGCGACGGGCTCCGCCTCATCCTCAGTGATCTCAAGATCTTCCTCCAGCACGGGCGCTCCCGCGTCTATCAACTGATAGCCAGCCCAAAAGAACGGATGAACGGCGGCTAGGTCCGTTGCATCGTCCTTGCTCGCTTTGACGCGTGGCTCTTTCTCGACGTCGAGCTGCAGCTCGCGAGTGAGTTGGACACTGCGTTGCCACGCTGCCGACGCGGTAGTGTAGGGAAGCTCTTGCAAGAACTCGCGTGTCAGCTCTTCGGTCGAAGCTCCGCCGACACGCCAGTTGCTCATCAGGATCGTCTGCGCGCCGGTCGACATCAGGCCGCAACTAGCCAGGAACAATTCAGTACCCGGCGCTGCGCTGGCACCTTTGCGTTTGGAAATCTTCCCCCCGCGCTCCGCCACCGTTCGAGCGCCCGGCAGAATCACGCGCTGAGGACCAAACTGTGGCAACAAGAGCCAATGGCTTAGCGAGCTCTGTTTCGAACTGCGCTTCAAAGTGATCGGTGCCCATTGCAGTGGCTCTGCCAGATCCAACTCAACTTCATCAAGGACGATTAACGTGTCCGTCAACGCGCCCATTGCGGGAGTGGGAGCTGGCAAATCGTCCGGGAAGCTGATCGGGTTCTCGACGGTCTTGCGCAATGCGGCAAGCGCTTCGAGCTTTTCCTCCTCCGACTCTCCCGGTAGTATCTGCTGTCCAACCAGGCCGCTGCGTTTCACGCGCCGCCAGGGTTGCTCGTTGCCCACTGCGAGTCCAACCGTTGGAGACAATCGCACCTGCGCCTTCGTGATCAGCGGCACCAGCTCGCCATCCACTGCAATAGGCAACGCAGTCAGGGGTACGTACCAGACCAGACCATCCGGCACGACGATGAGTTCCTCCAACGCCTCGAAATCAATCGACGAGCCGGCAAACAACGACTCCAGCAGGCGGACACCCGACGCTTCCCAGGCATTCTCGCTCAGGTCCGCAACCTGTACTTCGTAGTTGGCATCGTAATTTCCCAGATCACGCAGGAAGTCTGACAGATTCTTCCCGAGCACTTTCTTGGGAGCACATTGCCAACTCGTCGACGCGGTGGACGTCAGCAGGAAGCCCAATACGCCACTGGGCGAATCGTGGAATACGGCAATGGCCTGGCCTGGCTGGAGTTTTTTCTGCAGGGTGGGCGTAGGGAGAATGGGAGGGAATTGCATGTCGACCGCAGCACGTTGCAAACCAATTTGGCCAAGCATCTTTTCACGCGCGTCGAGACTGTTGTCCCACTGGCGCCATAGTTTGGTCAGCTCGCGCTGCTGCGCATCATCGATGCCGGCCTGCCATTGTTGGCTCAACTCTCGTCGTAGTTGCCGCCCGGTGTTCATCGCTTCTTGATACTGGGGGTAGCGAAGTAGCAGCTCGTTGCGTTGATTACGTGCGTTCTCGCTGAGCAGATTCTCTGGCTTTTCTAGCACATCGCGGAGCGCGGCCAGCCGTCCGCCCCATGCCAACGAACTGTGAAAACGATGCCGTTTCGCCAGATCGGAGATTTCCAAAGCAGCGGCCATGTCCTTCCGCGACAGCACCGCATCAAGCCAGCGATTGTATGCCTGCAAATGCGGTGTCTTGAGCCGAGCAAGCGTTTCCCACGGACGAAGCATCCACTGGGCAACGGACGGGTCGCCGAGCAATGCTTGATAGACTTGTACTGCCGTGCGGGCGCGGAGCTGTTGCTGGTCGTACCGCTGATTCGCCAACTGCAATTGCAGATTGTGAGCCGACATGCCGATTTTTTCCTGCAGTGCCTGCGCAAGTGCAGTGCCTGCCGAATCACGCTGCTGCAAGAATTGCAGCCTCGCGGTGAGATAACGGAGCTGATTGCCCAAACGCCCCGCAGCGGCATCTCGCATGCGTGCCTTGCCCGTGTTAAGCGCCGCTTGGGCAACTTTGGCATTGCCCAGATGAATCGCTTGTTCCGCTAGCGCGAAGTTGAGCCTGGCAACCAGATGGTGGAAGCGTTTCTGACTGGCCCACAACGCGGCTGGTTCGAGCAGCGGATCAAACCCCCGCGGTCCACTCGCTAGGTGATTCATTGTGCGCAGCTGAAAGGCATCGTCGATTGCGCTGAGGTCTTCGAAGTAAAATGCCGAATAGCTTGCCTCAGCAAACAAGTCCGCCGCAGCTTGGAAATTGCCTGCTTCCATTTGTATGCGACCCAATTCCAACATCGCCACACTGGTTAGTGGATGATCGAACTGACCACCCACGAGCAACGCGCGGTTGAGATACTTCTCCGCTTGATCGGGCTTACCCACCCCCATCTGCGCAAGTCCTAACTGCAAGTCTGCCCAAGCTTTGGACCAGTGGTTGGGAATCGTCGTGCCTCGCGAAAACGCCGCGACCAGCTGTCGAGAAATCGCATCTTCGGGACCCAGCGGCCCCAGCAGCTCGTTGCGTCGGCGGATCGCCAGCGCCAGCGCGCGATTTATTTCAATCACATCGATTTGGCGGAATGGCCTGGGTCCCATGAATCGTGAATCAGCACCTTGGCGGATTGCCTCTTGGGTAACCTCAAAAACTTGGATAAGTTCATTCCCTGGAAATCGACCGAGTGTGAACTGCCGTTTACTCTTGCCCCACGGCAGAATTTTTCGCTGTTGGTTCACGTCGATTTGAGGCTCACGCTGAAACTGAATGCGAATCATCCAGTTCGGATTCTGCAGATACATCCGGCACGCCTGATCGTACTGCGTCAGCGCCTCGGTGGTGCGGCCCTGATGGTAGTACACTTCACCAAGCAACGAGTAATAGGCAATCGAATCGAGCCAGCGATTCGCCACGCCAATCTTGAGGGCGCCGCGAACTTCGCGTGTAAACGTGCGCTCCGCATCTCGATAGTCCGCCTTGTACATCCTTTGGATGGCATTGAAGTAGGTCGCCGAGGGAATCGAATTGCCGCGTGTGGCTATGCCAGACCCGTTTAGTGAAATTTGTGCATCCGCTGAGTGCCCCGATGCCAGCACCAAAGCTGCTAGCAGAAAGCGGCGAAATTGGCGAATCAAGAAAGTCGGCATGTCACGCCTCTGAACCGGTTGACTTTAGAAATACGGCGGTGCTTGGAACGTGAGTCAGCTACCGACTTCTTCATTCTATCACTTCTCGCGCAAAAAACGATTTTCCTGCGAAACTCCCCAGAATTTAGCGGTCTCACGGAACCTCTCGCGGGAAGCAGGCGATGCTAGCGAATCGCCGCCGTGACCGACGAGACGAAAAACTCTGAGGTTGTGCAAAAGTTTGCCGATCAGGCGGACGATAAGGATTGTGCTGGCCGATGAAGTGCATCGGACGAAGACCCTCCGTCAGGAGCCACACAAGTGAATACCTCGCCTAATCAATCGAAACCAACGACGTCTCTCCGACGTGGCACAGCAATGTTGTTTGCTGGGATCATGATGATCGCCTCTCTCGCCTCGACCGGCTGTCAGATGGACATCGCAGGCCAAACCTTGCCGAGCGCCTACTACCTGACCGACGACGTGCAGTATTACGCACCTGGTCCCGAGTTCAAACTGGCCAACGAAGCGGCGGCGCTGAAAGAACAAAACGCAGCCATCCAGAGCGAACAACAGCGCTAACGAGAACGTAAGATTTTGCACTCGTATTCGGCGACAAATCGAGAATTCCCGGCGCTGCTACTGACGGTGCTGCTGGTCGCAGCTTCGTTGTGCTCCACCGGTTGCCTGCGAGAATTGATTCGCGAGGAACAGCGAATTCTGCCATCACCATCGTACATGACCGATGACGTCCAATATTACGCACCGAACGTCCAACAACAGACGACACCGACTGCACCAGTAGAAACACGGAGCCCATAGTTCGCTGCCCGCAAATCGAAACAAATTATGCCGCTCGTCACGGCTGCCCGCCTTGGGCGATCAGTGGTGACGAGGAGTGGGGGGACGGCACCCTATGCGGCAGGCGTCTGAGATTCGTCGCGCAGCTTCAGCGTCGCGTGTCTCAGACGTCACTGCCCTAGGGAATCAGCAGCAACTATCGACAGCGACCGCATCGCTAGTGAGCACGCGTCGCAGCTCAACTCTTCGTCGTGACGACTTGTTCACCTTGCCAACGTGATTTGAGCCAGCGCGTCAGTCGTACACTTTGGCCTCGTAGGGCTGTCCACGGATAGTAGGTGTATCGCTGACTTGTCTCGACGTTGGTCCGAAAGCGTCGTTTGAACGCATAGTCACCAACGCCCATGTCGATGACCCGATCGCCGCGATGCATGCTGTCTTCGAGCATCCAACCCATCAGTGCTTTGCCGACGCCGTAGCTTGAGAACTCGCGATCGTAGCCCATGCGTAGCCCAAACAGCTTGCCTTCCTGCAAATAGTTGTATTGGAAGGCGGCCGGGTGGCCATCGAGCTTGAGGACGATCATGTCCAACATACCCAACCGGGCCGCGACGTCGTGACTATCACGGAGAAACCCGCGCACATGTTCGTGCGACAGTGTATTCCCCGTGGTCGAATCTCCTTGCCAACTGTGCTCGGCGATCGCCAGACAGTTCTCGTACAGGTCCCAACGCGGATCATCCTCACCTCGACAGCTGCCCGCAGGACGATGGCGCTCCAGCGTGACCTGAAAATCCCGCTCGAGACCTCGTTGCTGGCGACTGAGTTCGTGACGCCATTTCTTCGAAAGATTCGATCGATAAGTCTCCCAATCAGCGCCTACCAAATCGATGATCGACGTTTGCTGATAAACGGACTTCGTTGGCAACCAACCGTTCGCTTGCATCGCACGGCCAGTGGGCTCGCTCTGCCCGGGTTCTCCACCCACCCAACGCAGATCGAGCATATCCCAATCACGCGAGGTTTCCCGCAAATGCTTCATCGTCATGAACAAGCAAGCCGAGGGGTCCGGTCCGATCGGTCCGTACCACATTCCCCAATCACTGAGCGGATAAGTCAACACTCGCACTTCACCGACATGATAGTGCTCGGTGTGTACGCAGAGTGGCACGATACCAATGGGTTTGCCGTCACTACGGATGATCAGGACGCGTAGCTTCTGCCCCTCGCCAAACCATTTCCAGTACGCTTGCAGCCAGTCGAGTGTGTGAAAGATCGACGCGCGGGGCGTCTGCGGCAACAGAGCGTTCCACGCCAATCGGTAGTCTTCCAATTGCTCGGGGTCGTTGAGTTCAACAACGTCGGCCATGCCGGGCACCTGCATCGATTGTTCGTCGAATGCCCGCATGAGAGAGACCTGCTGTTGATCGGTGAAACGTAGTCGACAAGTGCGGCGTATCTCGATAACACCTTCACTCGATTCAGCAACAGAACCATCACTGGCGGCGGGTAACGCACAGAGGAGGTTGGCGATACCACACGCAAGGACGATGCCGTTCGTTGCCTGACACTACAGAAATGTTACTATGCGTTATGCAGTAAGTACTTATGTCGTTTACCGACGCACGAAATTCCCGTTGTTGATGTTGCCGAAAAGCAACATGATGCGAATGGGCAACCGATAGGCGTGAGCTAACGTACGCATCACCGTCGTGGCAATGCATGACTTCGACGCGGAAACGGCCAGGCTGCCACGCGGTCCGGCTAGATATCGATTCAATGAGCGAACCTCTCCAACAACTGATCCGCGAACTTCACTCCAGCCCGCACCTTGCGGTGCTCGCCGTCACGGGCGGTGGTAGCGGTGCGATCAGCCAACTGCTGGAAGTGCCCGGCGCCTCGCGTACGGTGCTGGAAGCGATTGTGCCCTATGCTTCCAATTCGCTCACCCAATGGCTGGGCTCCGCCACGGAGCAATCGTGTTCGGAGTCGACGGCCCGCGCGATGGCAATGGCTTCATGGATTCGCGCTCGCGAATTGGCTCCCAACGCAGATCCTTTCAGCTTGATCGGCGTCGGCGCGACGGCGAGTCTCGCCAGCGATCGCCCCAAACGTGGTGAGCATCGCATACACGTCGCGACTCAGACGGCGACGCAGACAACAGTATCTTCACTCATATTGAAAAAAGATCAGCGATCGCGAGCGGCTGAAGAAACGCTGGCCAGCCTGGTAGTGCTACTCTGCGTTGCTGAAGCGTCCGATCTCGATATCGCCACTTGTCGTGGAGTCGTGGACGGACAATTGATCGAAAACGAAATCATCAAACAACAATGCCACGTCGCTCAACCCGGCTGGACGGAACTGTTGATCGGCATGCGAACTTACACCGGCCACCATCTCGAAGGTACCCCGCAAGCAATCTTCCCTGGCGCGTTCAATCCGCCACACAAGGGACATCGTGGGATCATCCGTGTCGCCGAGCAGAGACTTAACTGTCAGGTGGCGTATGAACTTTCCATCACCAACGTCGACAAGCCGCCGCTCGATTTCGTTGAGATTCGTGACAGGCTCACGGCGTTACAAAGTGGGACCACAAGCAATGCCATCGTGTTGACCACCGCACCGACGTTTCGGCGGAAAGCGGAGTTGTTTCCCGGCTGCACTTTCGTCGTCGGCGCTGACACGATTCAGCGCGTGGGCGATCCGAAGTACTACACCGGCGCGGAGGGCAGTTTCGACGCGGCAATCCAACAGATCGCCGATCGGAATTGCCGATTCTTAGTGTTTGGCCGCGAGATCGATGGACAATTTCGCGTTCTGTCCGACCTTACGCTGCCACCGGCGCTGCGAGCGCTATGCGAGGAAGTGTCGGCGGAGGATTTTCGAGAGGACGTTTCGTCGACGGAGTTGCGTGGGCTGTAACGTGGGATTGATTCCGCCGCTTAGTTAACTACCTAGTCAGCCCAGCTTACTGGGGATAAAATGTTGAATTGCATGAGTGAGCCCGTGCTGGAGCATTGCTGTGTCTACGATCGACGTCCCTGGAAGTGATTCCGCCAGTGAAGCTGTGGAAAGCAGCGAGCACGGCGAGTTCTCGCTGTCCGAAGCTCGGCGAATTGTTGGTGAGTACTTCAAACCGAATCCCTGGATCTACTGGCCCGACTTTTTGCTGTCGATGGGCATCGGCGTATTCTTTTTCGGACTAGTTCAGTATCCCGAGACGATCACCACCAACGTTGCCTGGCATTGGCCAATCCGCATCGTTGGTTTCTTGGTCTCGTCGTTGCTGTATTACCGCGCCGTGCTGTTTATCCACGAATTGGTTCACATTCGCGATGGGGAGTTCCGAGCGTTCCGCATCATCTGGAATCTACTCTGCGGAATTCCGTTTCTGGCCCCTTCGTTCACTTACTACACGCACCTCGATCATCATCGGCGCAAACACTACGGCACTGACGCGGACGGTGAGTACATGCCACTGGCCAATCAATCGATTTGGCACATCTTGTTTTACTTCTCACAGATCTTCATCATTCCAGTGCTCGCGGTGATTCGTTGGGGGATTCTCACACCGCTCTCTTGGTTGAGCCCGAAGCTGCGAAATCTCATTCATCAACGGGCCTCGTCGATGGTGATGGATCCGATGTACATTCGCCCGTTACCCACGCCGAAGACGCTGCGAATCATTCGGTTGCAGGAAGTACTTTGCTTCTTGTGGATTGCGTTCATCGCGGTGCGACTGACGACTTCGTTTGGCCTCATGTTCGACGAACCAATGCCGATGAGCTTCCTGCTGCAGGTCTATCTGACCGGCGTGTTCATCATCGGAATCAACGCCCTTCGCACGCTGGGCGCGCACCGCTGGACTAATGATGGCCGCGAAATGAACTTCATCGAGCAGATGCTCGATTCGGTGAATTACCCGAACAATCCCGCCCTCGGAGCCCTCTGGGCGCCCATCGGTCTACGCTGGCACGCTCTGCATCACATCTTTCCGACCATGCCCTATCACGCGCTGACCAAAGCCCATGCCAGATTGAGCGCACAATTACCGCCCGATTCTCCCTATCACAAATGCAGTGCCGAGTCGCTACCATCGGAGATTCGCACACTGTGGCGACGGGCGCGGGCAGCTAGTGCGGCACGAGCGGGGTGAGTTTTTTACTACGGAGTCACTGAGAGCACGGAGGCACAGCGTCGTGCTAGACACGTGACTACAAGTGAATTGGGCACTTTGCCTTTTTCGATCACTCTACAAACTCAGAAGTCACGGGATTTGCGCTGCTGTGAAGTAAGAGGTCACCAAACTGTTTATTGGTTAGCAACTCCAACTGCGCAGTCACTGGGGTCTCTTCCGCGGTAGAATTCTCCGTGCTCACTGTGACTCCGTGGTGAAGTCGCCAGCGCCTCATCCTAAGCGTCACTATCTTCCGACTCATCGCTAGTTGGCTGGTGAACTAGGGTCGACGGGCAAACTTCCTCCGCTTCGCATTCCTTGCAGACAATGCGTACCAAGTCGGAGCTGCTGAAGCTTAGCTGGTTCTCCTGACAGAGTTTGTAGAGTTGGTTGAGATGTGTGCAAGCCATCGTAGTACCTCGGGTCTCTGATTAAACATCCAAATTCTTCACATCGAGTGCGTGTTTCTGGATAAAATCGCGGCGCGGTTCGACGCTATCGCCCATGAGGACGCGGAATAGGTCGTCGGCGGCACCGGCGTCTTCCATCTTCACCTGCAGCAGGGTGCGATTGGTCGGGTCGAGCGTGGTCTCGCGAAGTTCCTCGGCATTCATTTCGCCCAAACCTTTGAAGCGAGTGATCGTGAGGCCTTTTTCGCCTGCGGCGCGGATGGCAGTGGGCAGACCACGGAGATCTTCCAAGCCGGTTTCGCTGTCGCCTCGTCGCAACGAGTAGCGCGATCCTTCCTTGCCGGTGCGATCTTCGGGAATCAGCGCTTCGATCGAGAAACCAAGTTCGCTGAGGTCGCCCAGCAGCGTGTTGATCGTGCGCACTTCGTGGAGTTCGACGATGCGGAGTCTTGGGCCGTTAGTGACCTCACCGTTGGTGACGCCGTCCGCTGAAGCAGAATCGCCGTTGGCTGAAGGTTCGGGGGTGGGGGCGGTACCGCCGTCAATGCGGAGTTCGTGCCCAAGCTTCTCTTCCTGCTCGGCAACGTACTTGTCGAGGTCCGCGCGGGTGGTGAACCACTGTTCGCTGGGACCGAGAAACACGTGGTAGACCGGCAACTTCAGCGTCTCGGGGTCTTGGCGCTGGGCATGGATTTTCAGGCTGATGCCTCGTCGTTCGAGGGCAATGATCGCATCTTCCAGCGCGGCCAACGTGCGGCAGAGCTTTTCCATCGCCTCGCCTTCCACCAACTGCCCGTCGCCCGCGTCGAACACGCTGTCGCCTAAGCCCAGCTCCAGCAGTTCGGTCTTCATTTCGTCTTCAGTTTGCACGTACCGAGCCTTCTTGCCCTTGACCACGCGGAACAGCGGTGGCTGCGCGACGTACACGTGGCCCTGCGCGACCAGGTCGTACATCTGCCGATAGAAAAACGTTAGCAGCAGCGTGCGAATATGCGATCCGTCGACGTCGGCGTCGGTCATGATCACGATCCGCCCGTAACGCCGCTTGCTGAGGTCCTGATCGTCGCCGATGCCGATGCCCACCGCCGAGATCATGCTGCGCACTTCCTCGTTGGCCAGCACCTTGTCTTCGCGCGACTTGTAGGCGTTGATGATTTTTCCACGCAGCGGCAGAATCGCCTGATATTCACGCAGGCGTCCACCTTCAGCGCTACCACCGGCCGAGTCGCCCTCCACCAGGTACAGCTCACACTTGTCGACGTCCTTGCTCGAGCAGTCACGAAGCTTGCCGGGCAATCCACCGCCGGAGAGGGCGCCTTTTCGCTCGCGGATCAGTTGGCGGGCCTTGCGGGCACTTTCGCGCGCTTCGGCCGCAACGATCGTCTTACGGACCATCGCCTTGGCCGTTTTGGGGTTTTCTTCGAGGTACTTGGCCAAGTACTCGCCAAAGGTTGTATTGACGATGCCCTCGACTTCGCTATTGCCCAGCTTGGTTTTGGTTTGCCCTTCGAATTGCGGATGCGGGACGCGTACACTGATCACTGCAGTCAAGCCTTCACGCACGTCATCTCCCGAGGGGATCAGATCCTTGAACATGCCGGCGTTCTTGCCATAGTTGTTCAGCGTGCGAGTGAGCGCGGTGCGGAAACCGGACAGATGAGTACCGCCTTCGGTCGTATTGATGTTGTTGACGTAACTGTGGACGTTCTCGGTGTATTCGCCCGAGTATTGCAGTGCGATGTCCAAGCTGACGCCATCGGCTTCGCCTTCCACCGCGAGCACCTCAGGATGAACGGTATCGCTGGCGCGATTCAGATGTTGCACGAACTCGCGGATGCCGTCCTCGTACTGAAAGGTCTCCGACTCGTCGTTCCGCGCATCTGCAACGGTGATCTTCACGCCACGGTTGAGGAACGCCAACTCTTGCAAGCGTTTGACCAGCGTGGCGTAGACGAACTTGGTGGTCTTGAAAATCTGTGGATCTGGCTTGAAAGTCGTTTTGGTACCTTTTTTGTCGGTCGTACCAACACGACGGACATCGCCCTTGGGTACACCACGTTCGTACTCTTGATGGTAGACGTGACCATCGCGGCAGACTTCGACTTCGCACCATTCGGAGAGAAAGTTCACCACGGTAACGCCCACGCCGTGCAAACCGCCAGACGTCTGATAAGCACCTTTGGTGAACTTACCGCCGAACTTGAGCACCGTCATCACGCCTTCGAGCGTCGAGACGTCGCGATCCATCTGTTCTGAGAGCTGCTGATGGCGCTCGACGGGGATGCCGCGCCCGTCATCCTCAACCGTAATCGAGCCATCAGGGTTTACCGAAACGAAGACCTCGCTGGCGTAGTTGGCCATCGCTTCGTCGATCGAATTATCGACCACTTCGTACACCAAATGGTGCAGTCCGCGCGCGGTGGTATCACCGATATACATACTAGGCCGCTCGCGAACGTGCTCCAAGTCGCTCAGGTGTTCGAGATCTTTTTCGCTGTAATTCGAATTTGCTTCTTCGGCCATATTTCGCTTTGCTATCACACTTCGAGTTAGATTAGCCAACTTGGCCAACGCGGAATCGAAGTTGTTTAATGCCCGCGTCGGGCAAGGCTGTTTGTAGTTTCGACAGTAATTCTTCTTTGCGGAACGTAAGTTCTTGCATCAACAACGAGTGGGCGACAACGACTTCCAACGTACCTCGCTTTAATGCCCCCACCCGGGTCGCGGACGCCACTTCGCCGACGGCCTGCTCCCACGCTTCGTCTCGCTCTCCAGCGGCACGGACCTGGGCATAGCCGCGACGCTGCACGACTTGAGCCAGCACGTTGTCGATTCGCTTAGGCTGCCGCGCGAAGAACCGCCGTTGCTGCGCTCCACGGCGACGGTCAAGGTCTTCGAATTGTTGGCCCAAATGTTGGTTCATCGACGGTGGGTCATCGTGCGGTTGGCGGCAAGTTAACGATCACGAGCTAAAGGCATGATCACATAGCCATAACCGTCATCGGTCGAGCAAACGGCGGCACTCTCGGCGTCCTTCACCTCGAAGCTGAACGTTTTGTCCGCGTCCAGCACCTTGAGAAAGTCGACCACAAATCGCGGATCGAGCGTGACAGTCAGCTCATCGCCGTCGTAGCCAATGGGTAGCTCCACTCGCGATTGACCGACCTCGGCCGCTTTGCCTGACAGCACCAACATGCCTTCACCAAACGTGAAATCAACACCGCGGCTCTCATCGCTGGTGGCGATCTGTGCTTGCCGAACTGCTGTGAGCGTCGCGCCCACAGCTAGATCGAGCTTTACTCCAGCGCCCGACTCGGGGAATACTTTTTTCCAATCCGGAAACCGACCTTCCAACATCCGAGCGGAAATCGTCGCGCGTTCGGTATGAACTAAGAATTCGTTGCCGTTGACGGCGATCTTCACTTCGTCATCGGCTGGGACAACGGCTCGCTCGATGAGCGTCATCGCCCGCGTCGGGATGATCGTCGTTTGGGCCGCATCGAGGGCTTCGCCGGTGGTGCCAACGGGCCCGGTCATTTTCGCCAGACGACGGCCATCAGTACCAATTGCGGTGAGATGGGCATCGGCGACTTCTAGCTTGATACCGCCCAACGCGTAACGGCTGCTCTCGTTGTCGGTAGCGAATGCTGTGCGGCGAATCAACTCACGCAGCAAGCGAGCGGGCACCGTGTGGTAGTTCGAGACGTCGAAACCGGTTACCTGCGGAAATTCCGCTGGATTCTCTGCCGGAAGGCGAAACTGGCTTCGTTCGCCACGGATGGTGGTGCCTTGACCATCGCCCTCCAGATGCAGTGTCTCGTCGGTGCTCTCCCGCAGAATCGAACCAAACCTGGTTACCGAGAGGATCACCACGCCCGTCGATTGGATATCGACGCCCGACACTTGATGGCGAATACCGACTTCCAGATCGGTTGCCAGCAAAGTGACGGCTTGATCCGTTACTTCAAGCTTCACATTCTGCAAGATTGGCTTGGGACTCCGCGCGGGAGCGACCGACGCGACGGTTTGGAACGCGTGCAACAGTTGCTCGCGATCGCAAGAGATTTTCATGTTGGGGCCTGCCTTTCCGGTAGAGCGTGTCGCCGTCGTTTCGGATGAATCGAATGCAGCTTGATCTTCAAGAGTCGTAGACAACGGTCACCTCCAATGTGCGTCTGTATGTTTCTAATAGTCTTTTAAACGATAGTTGTAGTGGTAATAGCTGCGTCCCATTTGTTGTTAACAGCTACTGATGATGCGAAAGGCTAAGTTGCACAAGCACTTATGAGCCTTAGCTCAACGTGGAAAACTAGTTTGATGTCTGTCGCCAACCTGTTGATCAGCTGTCGAAAGAGTAGCTGAACGCAGCGAATGGCGATGACCAACCCGATCGACGGGCAATTTGCAGTCAGCAATCAACAGACAACAAACACGTTTTCAACAGGTCAAGCTGTTGAAGGTTTTTGAATCTCGTAATTCACTTTCCCGTTAGACGGCAGTTAGTATTCGTTTCAGTTCTTCCACATCTTGCTGCGTGGTTGCGTCTGTGGCGAGTCGTTTGTCGATGGTCCGACTCGCGTGCAGCACGGTGGTGTGGTCGCGTCGACCGAGGCTATGGCCAATTTGGGCGTAGCTCAAATCAGTCAGTGAACGAGCCAAATGGATGGCGATTCCGCGGGCGTAAACCAGTGACTTCCGCCGCACTGGGCTGCATAGCGCCGCCTGGGTGAGCGAGAAATAACGAGCGACAACGGCAAGAATCTGCTTAAATGCCAGCGGTGAACGATCGGCGATCGGAACTGCTGGAGCGTCCTCTGCCGCAGAGTCGGATCGGCTCAGCTCGAACTCAGCAATAGCGCGAAACAGCTGCAGGGCGGTACCTTCGGTCTTCTGAGCTAACTGTTCAAGTTGATCGTCGTCGATCAATACGCCACGATCACTAGCCGCTTGGCGGAGCAATTCAACGCGGGTTTCCATCCCTGGGTTTTGTAGACGCACCGTCAGCCCACCGCAGAGCCGATCGCGTAGTCCGGCTTCCAAATCGGGCATCGTCGCCGGTGGTGTCTGGCTGGTGATGACGATCGACGCATCGTTGTCGAGCAACGTATCGAGCGTATCACGCAGTTCGCGTTGCACAAAAATACGCGCGGGCAGGCGATGCAGATCCTCCAGCACTAGTAGCCGCAGGCTAGCTAGCTGCTCACGAAACTGCGCTAGCAAATTCTCTTCTCGAGCGGTGCGAAGCTGTCGTGCAAAATCGACCGCCGTAAGATACTCCACGGTGGACTCACCAATGTTCGCACGCCAATGACGCGTGATACCGCGAGCCAGATGCGATTTTCCCATCCCGGTTGGTCCCAGCAGCAGCAGCGGATTGAAAACCGGGGTAACGTCAGAGGAATGTTGAGTTGGTACGTTTGCCTCAAGTAATCGCTCGATCGGAGCCAAGGCCAATCGGTTCTCCGGACCAAGCACAAAGTGGCTCACTCGAGGTGCGAAGTTGCCGTCTGCGCGTAGACTTCCGCCCAGATCACAGCTTGGCAAAGCGATTCGAGACACCCCGTAAACCACGACGGCTCCGTCCAGATATTGATGAAAACTGAGAGTCAGCGAGCGGCGGAAAAATGCGTGAATATAGAGAGGAGTGCCGCTCCAAAAGACATCACAAAATTCTACCCGATTTGGTGCTGATCAGGGAGGTGTGAAAGGCTATTTTTAAGCGTTTGACGGCAGTTTTTACGTCACCGTAAACGCTTACAGACACTTAAGATACGACGACATGATTCCTCGATTTCAGCGGCGGTCGTCGTGAGTCCAAGACTGAACCGGATAGAGCCATCAAGAACCTCTTTTTTCAAGCCCATCGCAACCAACACCGGTGACGGTTCGCTTGAGCCGCTGGCACACGCCGACCCACTCGAACAGGCCACGCCAGCCTGGTCCAGCGCCATCAACAAGGCCTGCCGATTCAGCCCGACAAACGCGACATTCGACGTGTTCGGAAGTCGATCTGCGCCGCTACCGATGATCACAAGATCGGGAATTCCTTGGGCGAGTGCGCGTTCGAATTGATCCCGGAGTTTGGTGATGCGCTCCGCATTCTCGGCCGCGTCGCGCTGGCAAATCTCAAGCGCAGTGCACATGCCGATCGCCAGCGCGGCGGATTCGGTTCCTGGCCGCAGGCCTGCTTGCTGATGGCCGCCGAACAGTGTTGGTTGCAGGGCTACGCCGTGGCGAAGCAACAGCACGCCGATACCCAGCGGGCCGTAGAACTTGTGCGACGCGAGACTCAAAGCAGCTAGATTGAGGTTAGCGAAATTCACGGGCAGCTTGCCGACTACCTGCGCCGCATCGCTGTGCATCAAGATGCCTCGCTCGACGCACTGGGCAGCCATTTGGGCGACTGGCTGGAGCACGCCGGTTTCATTGTTGGCGAGCATGACGCTCACCAGCCGGGTGTTCGGTTGAATCGTGCGGCTCAGTTGCTGGGCGTCGACCACTCCGTCAGCGTTTGCCTCCAATCGCTCGACGGTGCAGTGTGGCAATTGGGATGCCGCTTCGAGAATGCAAGGATGTTCGATCGCGGAAGTCACGAGGTGACCTGCCCCTTCACCAGTCGGAGCGGCCGCTTGCTGGGCGTGCCAGAGGCCAAGAACCGCCAAATTGGCCGCCTCTGTGCCTCCGCTCGTAATGATCACGCGGTCCGCATCCATCCCAGTCATCCGCGCTCCCAGCAGCTCGCCGATTCGATTTCGGGCCTCTTCCAGCGCGCGGCGGGATTGTCGACCCAGTTCGTGTTGACTCCCAGCATTACCGGGGAATTGGAGCAGCGCTTCGCGGACCGCGTCCGCGACCTCAGGCAGCACCGGCGTGGTGGAGTTGTGGTCGAGGTAGATGTGCGAGGTTGACGCTTGGCGTTTGGTATTTGATTGTGCAGTGGACATGCTGGCATTTTAGAGCGGCGCGGACATCGAATCGAGTAGGCCCAATTGCTAGCACCACCTACGAAACACCAAGAACGAAGTACAAATAGCCAACCTCCCAATTGCCATTGCGAGCGGAAATCGTCGCGGGCTATCATCCGCGTCCCCGTTCCCAAAGTCCCCAGAGCAAGGATGCTATGGCAACTGTGTTTCGTGCAACGGTGATGTTAGTCGTGTTGATTGGTCTGCCGGCGGCGTGGGTCTACTATGGGCCCTTGCCACCTGCAGCGATGGGTGTGATCCAGCGTACGATTGTCTCGGCGAAACAGTCCATTGGCTGGGACAATTCCGCCTACGGTAGTTGGTCGGCTGACTCAGCGAAGGCGGCGCCGAGATTCGACGGTGCACTGGCAGCGGCTCACCGAGAGCTCACGCAGCAGTCTGTCAACGGCCTCTCCCCGCCAACCACGCGTGTGATGCGGGATGCGAAGTTCTCACTGGCATCAGCCAGTATGCCGATAGCCGAGCCACGACCTCCAAAGGCGGAGATCAACCAGGAGCTGGCACAACAGTTGGAACCGCATCTCTCGTTGTTGCGATCTCTGGACGCGGCAGACTATACCCTCGAAAACTGGGGTGGAGATGGCAAGTACTATCGATTCCGCTGCAACGTCTCGCTGGGCGGCAACGACGACCACACGCGACAGTTTGAGGCGATTGGAGCCGACCCGTTGCGTGCGGTGCATCAAGTGGTTGGCGAAGTCACGGCTTGGCAGAATGCCCGACATGTGGACACAACAACTCGCCTACGGTAGACGCTCATTCAGTTAGCACCGCCTGAATGGGGCGCACCTTCATGAAGCCGCGATACTCGACAATTGGCCAAACCCTTAATAGTGCCGCATTGCGGTATCGTCAGCCGCTTGCTCAGCAAGAGTGGGACCTCGCGACTCTATTCGGCAGCCAGCCACACGCGGAGGTGGGAGATACTGGGCCGACAGAGTCCCCAGATCTCAAGGTTGCGCAGCTGGAGGCGGTGCTTTTCCTGGCTCGTGAGCCACTGTCCACAAGAAAACTGGCCAAACTGGCCAAACTTGCCGATGGTACCGAGGCCCGCACGTTGCTTAAGCGGCTCTCCCAGCGGCACGATCAGCTCGGCAGCGCGATACAGGTAGTCGAGGTGGCCGGCGGTTTTCAGCTGATGACTCGGTCGCAATTGGCCCCGTGGATTGGGCGTTTGCACGGCCAGGCGCAAGACGTTAGACTCTCTGCCCCGGCACTGGAAACACTAGCCGTGGTCGCTTATCGCCAGCCGGTGGTCAGGGCCGAAGTCGAGGCGGTTCGCGGGGTGCAGTGCGGTGAAATCCTGCGCGTGTTGATGGAACGTGAATTATTGCGTATTGTCGGGCGAGCCGACGAACTCGGTCGGCCTTTCTTGTACGGAACAACCAAGAAATTTTTGCAAGTTTTTGGCCTCAGGCGGTTGGACCAACTGCCGGTTATCGATCAAATTCATAACATCGCAAGTTAGAGAGAAAACGAGAGGTATGGAGGTCAGAGGGCGGCGACGCGATCAACGCTTGGTCAAAGCTCGTCTCTTTATCCGCCGGACCCCCTCACCCCGGAGCCACAACCGGTCAAGGAGCAAGCTGTGCAGTGCACTCAGAGTGATTCCGCTGAAAGCCAATTCTTCAACACACGGATTTTCCAAGCAGCGGCCCAAGAGTGCTTGGACGCCGTCGGTGCGCAGGTTGCTGAGTTAGAGCCGACCGATGACGAAGAGTATGAATACGAAGACGAGAGCGAAGCGGAAGACGAAGAAGTCGAGTACGAGTACGAATACGAAGACGATGACACCGAAGACGACGATACCGACGACTCAGACGAGGACGAGTATGAGGACGACGATGAGGACGAGTACGAAGACGGCGATGAACCCGAACTAGATGACGACGACGAAGAAGAAGACGAGGACGAATACGAAGGCGACGAGTGGGAAGAAGTAGAAGACGATTCGGACTTCGAAGAGGAAGACGACTTCGAGGAAGACGACTACACCGACGACTCAGACATCGACGTTGATGACGACGACGACGATGACGATCTTGAGTACGAATACGAGTACGAAGATGATGCCGAGGAATTCGATGGCGGATTCGACTCGGAAGAGGATGACGACTTCTGAGCGTCGATTACGACTTGAGCCCTACCGCCTAAGGCAGCGTCGCGGCAAAGCCATCGGCCTTGGCTCCGAGGTATTGAAACGCTTGGTGGTCGATACCTTCTGTCAGAAAGACCACCGCGTTATCGCCCATCATAATGTGGACGCCGCCCGGGTGCAGGCTTTTGAACCCCTGCGTCGTGTTCCAATTCTCGCGGTGCCGGCAGCCGCTGATCGATTCATCGTCGGAACACGTGTCGTAGTTGATTGGAACAAGAGTTGTCAGATATCCCTGACTACTAAGCGTCCAATACCAGCCGTGCGCTGCGTGGCCGTTACACAGCGGCCGCATCTCTCCAAAGAAAATGGTATTCGATAAGCCATCAGTGATTTCAGGGAACTTCGAGTAGACGAATCCCTCACGATGAAAAGGCCCGGCGAAATTCCAACGATCGTTCAGGTCAAAGTGTGGTGCGAGAGCATACTCATTGAGTTGCTCATGCTCCGGGCAATTGAAGCGATCCTCGCGGTTAATCATTGCCGTGGGTCCCTTGCTCGCGCCGAAATTTGCGGTCGGAAGATCGTAACCAGGTGTTAGCCCAGAGAGCGCGTCGGTGGGACACAGGAAGAGGCTGATAGGCGTGGCGGCGATCAGCGTGCCATCGGGATAGGTTTGATCGTGGATGAAGTCTTGCGAAAAGTCGACCGCGTCATACACCGCTTGTTGCTCGAGGAAAGGCAATAACTGCAGCAGAATCGTCCCCTGACTGATGGGGTCCCCATGATTCTCGTGCCGCCACCGTGCGCCCATGGGCAGACGCTGCCTCTGATTGTGGAATTGATGGACGGCTAAACCGAGCTGTCGCAGATGGTTCGCGCAAATCGCCCGTCGCCCCGCCTCACGCGCCGCCTGAACCGCCGGCAGCAACAGCGCCACCAAGATGCCGATGATGGCGATTACAACCAAGAGTTCAATGATGGTGAAACCAGAGCGTTTTGGGTGGTGCATCGCAACCTCACACGCTGGAGAGCCAGAAGAGTGTTCCCTACAGTATCCGTTGGGAGTTCCGAAAGCTCAAGGAAGACAGCTGAGAGATTCTCACACGCGTCGTCGGCAAGACTCACCAGATCGATTAGTCCTCCAGCTGAAACAATCGTCGAATCGCATCCAGCAGTCCATGAGGCGTGCCATTTTGAGAGGCGTCGCGCAGCGACTCCAACGGAGGGTGCAGCATCTTATTCACCAAACGATCGGCAAACTGTTCGATTTCTCGTCGAGACTGATCGTCGAGGTCGGGGAGCTTTTGAAACAACCGTTCCAATTCGGCGGTTTTCGGTCGTTCCAGCCCGGCGCGCAATTCCGTGATTACCGGAGCCGTCATACGACGATGCTGCTCGCTGGCAAATCGCTGGGATTCCTGCACGATGATTTTCTCAGCTGCGGGAAATTCCGCCGCGCGGGCAGCGCGATTTTGCTCGCAAGCTTTGTCCAGGTCGTCGATTGAATACAAATACACACCGAGGGCTTCGCCGACAGCAGGTTCGAAATCGCGGGGAACCGACAAATCGAGTAGGAACAGCGGCCGTTGATGGCGATTCGGCGCCACATGCTCTTCGAAGGCTTCGATCGTGACTAGTGGTTCGGTTGCTGCCGTCGTACTGATGGCCAAGTCAGCCAGGCTGAGCTGCTGCCAGAGTTGATCCCAAGGGTGATACTGGCCATCCCACTTCTGTGCCACTTGCTCGCCGTGTTCCACGCTCCGATTGACCACATGGATACTTGGCTTGCCCGCGTCGTGCAAATACCGCAGCGTTTCCTCCGCCATCTCGCCTGCGCCGATGACCAACACATGCTTGTCGTCGAAAGTTTCGAACACGCAGCTGGCCAGTTCGGAAATCGCGACACTGGGGATACTGACTCGGTGCTTGTGCAGCTGTGTTTCACCGGACACGCGCTTGGCCGTGTGCAGTGCCGATTGGAACAGGTCGTGAAGCCGTGGCCCGGCCGTACCTACATCCTGAGCACATTGATACGCCTGTTTCACTTGGGACAAAATCTGTGGTTCTCCAACGACCATGCTCTCCAAACTCGCCGCCACTCGGAACAGATGTCGCACGACGTCTTGGTCGGCGAGCGTGAGGAGTTGCCCTTCGACTTGCTCACGTGACAGGTTGTGGAAGTCTAGCAGTCCGTCGATCAACTGGTTGGTGGTGAGCGAGTTGGCAGGTCCGGTGCTGGCCGCGTAGAGCTCGACGCGGTTGCAGGTTGAGAGCAAGACGATCTCTGTTTCGTCAAAACGCTGTTGCCACGCGTCGAGCGCTGCAGTGGTCTGTGCCGCGTCGAACGCTAGTTGCTGGCGGACGTCGAGCCCCGATTCCTGATGTGTGCAGCCTATCATGCGGAGGTTCATTGAGCGTCCTCCGCAGCATCTTCCATCGCCGCCGTCTCGGTGCCGTGCAGTGAGTCTTCCAGTGTCATGACGCCCAGAACCAGCACCAGAAACCCGAAAGCAGCGACTGTCAGGTAGGCGACCTTACGACCGCGCCTGGCGGCTGGGTATACCAAGCGGAACACTTCGGCCGCCAACAGCCAGACCATCATTCCACCAAGCGACAACACCACCGGATCGGTCCAGGGGATGAAGTTCCGGCTACCGGTGTGGGCGAGCCGACTGAGAATGCCGGTGATAAATCCGCCACCAACGAAAAAGGCCGCTGCTCCCAACGAGCGGCTGTTCGCTCGATCAAGCCATTCCAAGCTCGGCAGGCGGAGCCGATCCCCGCTGGCTAATTTGTGCTTCAGACGGTAGCTCTGCAGCAAGTACATCACGCCCGCCACAAACCCCAACAGCACCGCTACCGTGCCCAACATCAGGAATAGCCCGTGAATCCGCCCCCAGAAGCGAGGCGCTTCGAATGTTGCGAGCGGCACCGTCGTGGCGAACCGCGATGCGGCAATCAACCCCAGCACCGCTGGCAGCAGAAACAACCCCATCGACGACTTGCGATAGTAGAACTTTGCCGTCAGATAGACCACTGCCAGCGCCCAAGCTGCCAGAATGTACCAATCACGGTGACTGGTGAGTGGAGCCTGCGGACTCTCGGCCACTCGAACACCCAAATACCAAGTGTGTGCGAACAAGCCCACGGAAGCCATCAGAAGCAGTGCGACACGGCGCAGCCGAACACGATTCCACAGTCCAAGAATCTCCAACCCCAGCGCAATCGCGTAGCTGGCGAAGAAGCACAGCATGTTGATGCCTGTGAGCATGGGGGCGAGTGTGGGGTGAGAGTTCGAATTGAAGTTGGTGAAGGCAGCAACACCCAATGACGAAGGAATGACTGCACATGAATGACGAAATGGAGCGTCCAGTTCGATCAGTCATTCAGAATGAAACACTATTTCGTCATTCGCTTGGGGTTTGTCATTCCCCATCAAGTCCGTGTTGCTTTAGCTTCTTGTGCAAGGTATTACGATTGATTCCCAAACGCGCGGCTGCCTTGATCTGAACTCCGTCCGTGCTGGTCATCACTTCGGAGATCACCTGGCGCTCGACGGGCTCAACGATGCGGCTCAGCAAGTCCTCGTCGGCTTCGCCTGCGTCTTTCAAGCCCCTGTGCACCAGTTCGTCGGTGAGTGACTGAAAGTCCATTGCCCGCGTGCCCAGGGCTCGCGGAGGTCGACCGGTCCTGACGGCCGACGGCAGCAACTCGAACGTGAGCTCGTCGCCTCGCGCCATCACGACGGCACGCTCGACACAGTTTTGCAGCTCGCGGACGTTGCCCGGCCAGTGATAGTTCTGCATCGCCTCGATCGCCCGTGGGTCGATGTGAGCAACGTAGCGATCATTTTGTTCATTGTAGAGGTTGAGAAAGTGTGTCACCAGTTGCGGAATGTCCTCGGTTCGCTCGCGCAAGGGTGGCAAATAGATGGGCACAACATTCAGTCGGTAATACAAGTCTTCGCGGAAGCTTCCCTCCTCGGCCAATTCGAGCAAGTCACGGTTGCTTGCCGCAATTACACGCGTGTCGACTTGGACAGATTTGGTGTCGCCGACGCGCTCGAACTCGTGTTCTTGCAATACCCGCAGCAGTTTCACCTGCAGGTGCAGCGTCGTCGAGTTGATTTCGTCGAGATAGATGGTGCCCTTGTGCGCCTCTTCGAACCGCCCCGTGCGGTTGTCGATCGCACCGGTGAATGCCCCTCGGACGTGGCCGAACAGCTCGCTCTCCAGCAAGCTTTCACTCAGCGCACCGCAGTTCACGCGGACGAAGGGCCGTTCGCGGCGCTGGCTGAGATCGTGAATCGCATGGGCGATGAGTTCCTTGCCTGTGCCGGTCTCGCCAAGTAGCAACACCGAGGCATTCGACCCTGCTACCTGCCGCGTCGTCTGATAGACCTCGCCCATCGCCGTCCCGCTGCCGATGATTCCCGGCAGAGGCGAAGTGGTGGGGTCGTTGATTTGTGACGGAATGGACATGGTATCTTGCGATAAATGACCAATGACGAACTACCCGATGACGAAAGAAGCCTAAAGACGGACGCACGGAGTGGACCATTGCGTCATTCGGACTTTGCCAATCTTTCGGGTTTCGTCATCACTTTGTCCTTCATTTCTGCTTTTCCAATACGTCCAACAAGCTGCCAAGCACTTGCTGCGTCGCCTGGTCGGCGGTTTCGCTGGCGTTGTAGCGGTCGTATTGACGGTGAATCTCTTCGGAGGTCAGCAGCTTGCCGAATCGCTGGACGCTGGTGGCGAACGCGTCGACAGCTGCGCGGCGCGTCTCGATCGATTGGGTAGGTGAGCTCGCGACCGATACGAGGAGCTGCTGGCTGCCGGCGGTTCCCAACACGGCTAGCACCTTGAGACTGACCGTGGTCAACGCGGGATCATAAACCGTGTTCCCAATTTGTGCGGACTCACGCAGCAGCTCGTCGTAAGGATGTCCGTCGTCGAGTAAATCTGCCAGCCAGCCCAGGGCAGCCTTCGCCTCCTGAGTGCGTTGGTCCGCAGTGGTCGGTTGCGTACCGAGCTCCGTCAGTTCGCGAAGTACGGTGTCCATTGCTTCCGGCGAGTGCGGGCGTGGCGTGGCAAGCAGATGGTCATCCTGGGCGGCGATCTGCTCAGCCCGCGCCAGGTTGTCGAGGCTGCACAACACGGCGATCGGCGTCTGGGCGAGCTGTGGATTGGAACGCAGCCCAAATACGACCTCTCGCAGCAGTGGTCGCCCGATGTCGCTGTCCAGCAACATCAGCTCCAGTCGGGGGGAATTCAGTGCGGCCAACAACGCCTGACGGCCGGTCGTGACCGGAGTGGCATCGTAGCCCCGAGAGCGAAGTTGTCCTGCCCATTCGTTCGCGCCGCCCACCACGGACGATGCAACGATTACCTGGGGATTGCCGGCACTGGACGCGAAATTCCAGAGTGCTTTCGGAACGCCACTCGCTCCGCCGAAGGTTTGCAGCGGCTTGATTTTCATGATCGCCGCCAGCGCGGCAAAGCGGACATCGCGATTCGTGTGCGTCAGCGCTGTAGCCAACGGACTGGGCGAGCCGGCGATCGACCCGAGCGCCGAGGTATCTGCTCGATCGCCGAGCAGCTCGGCACATGCGATCGCGGCGGAGGCGTGATCACGGGCCAACGCTTCATGCATCGTTTCGCTGAGCTGCGCCGTATCCAGCGAATCGGCCAACTGCTTCGCCTCGCCGGTCAATGGCTGACCCTGGAGGCCGGCGACCTGGTAGGCGTAGATCAAGCCCAGACGTTGATCGCCGATCGTGGCCCCTGGTAGTTCACCCAACAGTTGCGACAACCGCGCGACCGCGAGGGTCTGACCTTCGCTCGGCGAGACTGCTGCGCCGGAGAGCCGCATTTGTTCTGGGTCGTACGACCACCACTGCTCGACTTCAGCCGGAAACCGCATTGCTTCACGGCGTTGGATTTCGCTCAACACGACCGCTCGCGCGTCCGCGGCACCCGGCGAGGAAAGGCTCATTTTGGTCAGCGCAGCCACCGCCGCAGCAACGACCTCGGAATCACTATCGCTGCCAGCCGCGATGGCAGCCAGCCACGGCACCGCGTCTTGCAGCTGCAGGTATCCACTCAGCTCAACCACGTCGCGGCGGAATTGGCCCTGGCCATCAGCCAGGGCGGCAAGTAACAGCGGCTCGACGGCTGGTCGAAGTCTAGCCAGTGTGAGGAGTAGCTCAGTTCGCAGTTGTTTGCCCGCTTCGCCCTCTGGTGCGTTCGCCAGCGCCTCCAGACACGCCTGCGCCCCGATGTCGCCGGTGACGGCCAGATCAACACGAGCGGCGCGACGGATTTCGATCGAATCGCTCCCCAGATCGTCGATCAGTCTCGCCAACTGTTGCGGATCGCGACCCAGCTCTGCCGCCGCCTGCAAACAGCTTTCGGCGAAGGCACGGGAACCGTCCAGTCCGCTGGCTTCGCCCAAGCGGACAAGCTGCAGAAAGCGGGCGACGCCGAACTGCTTAACCAATGCCGCCTTGGTCTTGTCCTGCATCTCAGGCGCGAAGTCGTTCCAAATCAGCTCCGCGACGTCGTCCTGGCCCAAGTCAAGCAGCGTGAAGATGGCCGTCAATTCCTGCGCAGGCGTCTCTCGAGGCAGTTCCAGGACGGACGCCACAGCGGGGCCGCGCAAGGCGGCTTCGGAAAGCGAGAGTGACGGCGGCTGCTCCTCGTCTTGAGCGCGCAGATGCGAAGCAGCGGTGAGCACGAGCAGCAGGGTCAGGTAGACTCGATTTGTAGACATCGATGTTGGATTCACAGTTCGACTTCTCGTGCGAAGATGCTGATCGATAGCCGGGAGGGTCGCCTTCCGGCAAAGGTTATTCACTTTACTTCAATCGTTCTTTCCACAGTGCCACTTGTCGGGCCACCTGTTCGGGCGCCGTCGAGCCGTAACTCTGAAACGCGTTAACTGCTTGCTCTACACCCAACACGTCGAACACTTTTTCATCGAGCGACGGGTGGGCGGCTTGGAATTCGGCCAGTGCCAAGCCGGCAAGGGGTACCTCCTGTTTCATCGCAGTACCGACCAACTGGCCGATGATTTCGTGCGCGGTGCGCTGGGGGACATCGAGGCTGATGAGGTACTCCATCAGCGTCGTTGCGTCGAGATAACCGCGATCGAGCTTGCCGCTGATCGCTTTGCGATTCAGCTCGGCATTGGCGACCACCGATGCCGCCAGCTCGACGCACGCCTCGACTGTGTCGGCTGAGTCGAACACACGCTCTTTGTCCTCCTGCAGATCGCGGTTGTAGGCTAGCGGCAGACCCTTCACCAGCACGAGCAGACTCTGCAAGTTGCCCACCACGCGGGCCGTCTTGCCGCGAATCAGTTCGCATACATCAGGGTTGATTTTCTGCGGCATGATCGATGAGCCGGTGCAGTACGCCTGCGAAATCCGCAGGAAGTTGAACTCACTGGTCGACCAGAGAATCCATTCTTCCGCCCATGTGCTGAGGTGCTCTGCGATCATGGTGAGCACGAAACAGAACTCGATGGCAAAGTCGCGATCGCTTGAAGAATCGAGACTGTTGGCCACCAGGCCGTCAAAACGAAGTTCGTCGGCCACCATTTGCCGATCAATGGGAATTGTGGTGCCCGCTAGCGCGGCCGTGCCCAGAGGCAGTTGGCAAACGCGTTTGCGGCAATCTTCCAATCGATCAATATCGCGTTGGAACTTCTCGCAGTACGCCAACCAATAGTGATTCGCCAGGACGGGCTGCGCCCGCTGCAGGTGAGTGTAGCCCGGGAGGATGACGTCGGCATCCCGATCGCAACGGCTGAGGAATGCGCGCTGCAAGTCCACGAGCCGGTCAGACAAAACGACAATTTCGTCGCGAATCCACAAACGGAAATCGGTGGATACTTGATCGTTACGACTCCGCCCGGTGTGCAGTTTGCGGCCAACGTCGCCGATGCGGTCGATCAGCGCCCGTTCGATGTTCATGTGGACGTCTTCCAACTCCTCGCGGAAGACGAATTCGCCCGCCTGTATCTCGGTGAAAATTGCTGTCAGCCCGTCGTCGATCTGCTGATGTTCCTCTTCGGTGAGCACACCAACCTTGGCCAGCATCTCAGCGTGTGCTTTTGAGCCGAGGATATC
>JANQQA010000187.1 GCA_028285205.1 Bythopirellula sp.
CTCGCGATCTCCCAGCACCACACGTCGTGACTCTGGCTCGATTCGCACGACGAATTTCGGCTCACCGAGCGCGACGCCCAGGCCTTTACGCTGACCGACGGTAAAACCCTCGATCCCCTTGTGCTCGCCGACGACAGTGCCGTTGGTGGTGACTAGTTCGCCGGCTGTGTCGGTATCTTGCCGGTTGCTTCGCACAAATTCGTCATAACGTCCCTGGGTCACAAAACAGATCTCCTGACTGTCCTTCTTCTCAGCAACATTGAGCCCCAACCCAGCCGCAATCTCACGGATCGCCGGCTTTTCGTAATCACCAACGGGCAGCAGCATCCGCTTGAGGTATTCGCGCTGGATGCCGAACAGCACGTAGGATTGATCTTTCGCGGAGTCGCGGCCGCGCAGCAGGGCGGGTTCCGGCGATCCCTCAGATCGCAGCTGCTGTTCCAGGCGGGCGTAGTGGCCAGTGGCGACAAACTCCGCATCGACACTATCGGCGTAGTCAAACAGCTTGCCGAATTTGATCCAATTGTTGCACTGCACACACGGATTCGGCGTGCGGCCAGCCGTGTATTCGTCAACGAAGTAGTCGATAATCTGCGCGAATTCCTGGTCGAGATTGAGCGCATAAAACGGAATCGCCAACCGATCGGCTACCCTTCGTGCGTCCTCCGCATCGGCCGCCGTGCAGCACCCTTGCTTGTGATCCAAACGATCTACGATCGGCAATTGCAGAGCACTCCCTGATCCCTCCGTCGCGCAAGCAACCGGCGACTGATGTCCATGGCGCATAAACACCCCGATCACGTCGTGCCCCTGCTCTAACAGCAGGTGGGCTGCCACGCTCGAATCGACTCCGCCAGACATTGCTAAGACTACTCGGGTCATACTGCGAGTCTAACGACTCGAATGACCAATGACCAAGCCCCTATGACCATTGGGTGTCTCGCAAGAAATGAACCGCCAAGGACGCCATGAGCGCCAAGACAGCGGCGGTGCACTTAGCGACCTTGGCGGTTCAAAACCACCGTCATTTAACCTACAATTCACATACTATTTCTCACGCCTTCGAACCTGGAGTCCCCCTAGTATGCCCGTCGAAAAAGAATGGATTGATCGCGCTGCGGCGATAAGCACCGCCATTGTTCAACTGCGAGACTCTCTTTGACTGCGATGCAAAGGCGGCGCAGGTAAAAGCCATCGACGACCAGATGGCGGCTCCCGATTTTTGGAATGATCAAGAAGCGGCCCAGGCGAAGGTTGCTGAGAAGAAGTCGCTAGTGAGCGTACTTTCCCCGCTGGAAGAGGCAAAATCGGCCAGCGAGGAACTTGATTTGACGATCGAAATGGCGGCTGAGGACGACGAGCTGGCCGCCGAAGTACCCGACCAGGTCAACAAGCTGGAAGCTGACATCGAGGCGCTCAAGCTCAAGGCATTGCTCAACGGCAAGCACGACGCGAGCGGGGCGATCATTACGATCAACGCCCGCGACGGTGGCACCGACGCGAATGATTGGGCCGAGATGCTGCTGCGGATGTATCTGCAGTGGGCCAGCAAAAATGACTATTCATCCGAGCTGATGGACCGCGACGACAACGAAGAGGCGGGCATCAACAGTGCGACCATCGCCATTCGCGGTCCGATGGCCTACGGCTATCTACGCGGGGAGACGGGCATCCACCGGCTCGTGCGGATCAGCCCCTTCAATAGCGAAGGCAAGCGGCAAACCAGCTTCGCGGCGGTCGACGTGTCGCCGGAAATCAACGACGACTCGGAGATCGAAGTCAACTGGTCCACCGACATCCGCGAAGACACCTATCGGGCGTCCGGTGCCGGTGGTCAGCACGTCAACAAGACCGATTCGGCCATTCGTCTCACCCACCTCGCGACCAACACCGTGGTGCAGTGCCAAAACGAGCGCTCGCAGCACAAGAATCGCGCGAGCGCCCGCAAAATGATGCTCGCAGCCTTGGCTCGCGCCGAGGAAGAAAAACGCGAAGCCGAGGAAGCTGCCAAGTACAACCAGCAAGCCAAAACCGGTTTCGGTTCGCAGATTCGCAATTACTTCCTACACCCCGACCAGCGCGTGAAAGATGCCCGCACCAAATTCCAAATGGGCAATTTCCACGCCGTGCTAGATGGGGATATCCAGGGTTTTCTCGACAGCGTCCTGCGCTGGCGCGCGGGGCAGCCGATTGAGGAGGATGGTGAGTAGTGGGTGAAACGGTCACATTCTTTTCGAGACTTTTTTCCTGCGGCGATCACTCACTAGAGCTCGAATTTCACAAGCGCCGGGGGCAGATTGAGCATCGTGTTTCTATGTCGACCGACAATGAGGAACATCCGTTGCTGCAATCATTCCATGAATGCGAAGACGAAACACAACCACCTAGTCCAGTCTTCACTGAACTTCTCGACCAGAACGAGACACTTTTCCTGACCGGCGCTACAACGCTAGCTCATTGGTCGATGAGTATAGAAATGGTTGATGAGAGAATCGTGTTTGACGTGGCCTGCCGCATGAAGGCACAGCTATCGATACTCGAAAGTGCTTATCAGATACTCTCTTCCCGGTACAAAGAGACGATTGAAGTAGTGGTTGAGGACGCGGACATGCGCGAACTTGGTGACAGACTAGTTCGGATAGTACCGATTTCTCAGCAGCCGAAAGAATATCCTGCTACGGTTCAGTGGCGCTATAGCATCGCGTGTACGACAAACTAACTGTCGAATTGCAGCCGACGCCTACTCCTCCGGCCGCTCCTCATCCACCGGCCATCGAAGGTCGCCCGCGCGGAGCATTGGCACATGCTCCTGAGTTCCTACGATCGGTGGAATCTCGCGCACCCAGATGTTGCGGTAGCGGACTTTGTGGCCGTGGTTTTGCAAGCCGATCGGTAGGCGGTCGGCGTGGCCGGTGTAAGCTGGGGGGGCGATGTAAGAGGTGGGGCCAGACATCTCGAAATGGTTGTGTACCAGCACACCATTGTGGACGAGCGTCACGTAAGCGGGCGACTTCAGCGAGCCATCTTCGGCGTATCTGGGGGCGGTGAACACGATATCGTAGGTGTTCCACTCGCCAGGCGGTCGCATCGCGTTGACCATCGGCGGCGACTGCTTGTAGACGGCCCCAGCTTGTCCGTCGAAGTACGTCTTGTTGTCGTAGGAGTCGAGAATCTGGATTTCGTACTTCCAAAACAGATTGCGCCCGCGCTCGTAGTGCGGCATGAAGTAGATGCCGCTGTTGCCGCGATGTTGGCCCTGTCCGCGCGGCGGATTGGGCATCTGCCACTCGATGTGTAGCTGGCAATCGCCGAATTTCTTCTTGGTGCGGATATCCCGGTTGCCTACGATCATCGCCCCGTCTTCGACCTTCCAGCTCCCATCGTCATTCCACTCCGTCAGGTCCTTTCCGTCAAACAGCACAATCGAATCCGACGGCGGCTGTGAATTGGTTTTCCCCGGTGTGACCACCTCCGGCTCCGGCCAGGCAACGCCGGGTAGATACTCGACCGCGCAGGCGGATGAATAAAACAAACCACAGAGGACACAGACGGCGCAGAGACCATGCCCGCATAGCCCATTTCGTCTGCGCCGTCTGTGTCCTCTGTGGTAACTCATCGAAAAGTTCTCCGAACTAGATTTGCTATGCGTTTTAGTTGTTCGCACCGTACTTCTCACTCGCCGGTCGCTTCTTATCGGTGCGATGGTCGTGCAGCATCGGCTCTTTGACTTGCTTGCCGATGATCGGTTCGAATTCGCGGACCCAAATGTTGCGGAAGCGCACCGGGTTGCCGTGATCCTGAATTGAAATCGGCAGCCGGTCTTCGTGTTGGTTGTATTGCGGCGGACGGGTGAAGGGGGTGTCGCCCTGCAGCTCAAAGTGGTTGAGGATCAGTACACCGTTATGGAAGGCCGTGATGAATGCCGGCGACTTCAGCGAGCCATCATCGTTGAATCGCGGGCGTGTCCAAAAGATTTCAAAGGTATTCCACTCCCCCGGCGCACGCATAGCGTTCACCAGCGGCGGTGTTTGTTTGTAGATCGAGCCTGCCTGTCCTTCGAAGTACGTTTTGTTCTCATAGGAGTCGAGCACCTGGATTTCGTACTTGCCCATCAGGAACACACCGCTGTTGCCGCGTCCCTGGCCTTCACCCTTGGGGGGCGTCGGTGCCGACCATTCGATGTGGACCTGGCAATCACCGAACTTCGGCTTGCTGGTGATGAACCCTTTGCCGGCGAAGGCGATACCTTCTCTTACGGGCCAGGCATCGCCGTTTTCCCACTGCGACATATCCTTGCCGTCAAACAGCACGACCGCGTCGGAGGGCGGCTGCGCATCGGATTGCCCAGGCGTGACTATCGACGGCTCCGGCCACTCTACTCCGGGGAGATACTCTTCTATGGCCGCAGCAGAGGAGCACGCACCCAGGACCATATGGATCGACCCCGCAACGACCAGCGCACGCATCGTCCCGGAATAGTTGTTCGAAAATATCACTGCATCAACTTCCAAAAAGTGAAAAAGAGCGATTCCGCGCCACGCCATGACGCCCCATCGTCCGCAGGTTGAGCCCAATTATTGACTGCCCAGGACGTGCCTGCAAGCAAACAGACAGGAGCCCACACTTGCGAGGACTCATTGCCAAGCGTGGGATTTTCGGCCAGAATTAGAGGTTCTCGTCTGGTGGCCAGATCCGGCAACTGGGCAACGAGATTCTCTCTGGGCAATGCACTTGGGACAAAATCGACGATGTTTGAGCAGATCGAAAAGGTCAAGCAGGAATACACCGACAAGTACGTCAAGGTCGACGCAAGTCGTGCCGAGCTGGCACGCTTCAAGGACTTGGTCGGCCAGGTGAAGACTGTCAACATGAGCGGCCGCGCGCTGGTCGAGTTCCTGGACTATCACCTCAACATCGGCTGGTTCGACATCGATCTGGACTACCTGAAGGTTGTCGACAAGCCGGAGCCGAAGCCCAAAGAAGAGAAAAAGCCGGCAGCCAAGAAAGCTCCGCCGAAGAAAGCTGCACCTGCCGGTGAGAAGAAGTTGTCGCCACTGGAGATGGCACGGGCCGCCGACAGCAGCAAGAAAGAAAAGAAATCAACGTCCGACGTGCTGGCCGCGTTGCGACGCGAAAAAGGAGCCGCGAAACCCGCTGAGAAGCCTGCCGAGGCGAAGGCGGAAGCGGCACCTGCCGAGGCCGCGCCGAAGAAGACAGGCGGCGCGATGGACCGCTCAAAAATGTCGGTGGCCGACATGATCGCCGCCGCACGAGGTGGCGCCGCCCCAGCGAAAGAAGAACCCGCGCCAGAGCCTGCGGCGGAAGAACCCGTCGCCGAAGAATCCGCCGAAGACGACGACATCGTCATCCAAGAAGAAGCCGCACCGGCAGCCGCATCAGACGGCGCAGTCGGTCCCGTTGATAAGTCGGGCATGAGCGTCGACGAGATGGTCGCGTATTGCCGTGAGCACGACGCTTAGTTCGCCCAGATCAACCCCACTACTTGGGTGCGGCATCAGTTCGCGGGTATCCGCAATTCGCAAATGGATAGTAGCGGTATCTCACCAGCTCGCAGCGACCAAACTCTCTGTCGCTGCTGTTGCTATCGCCCAATTGGAAGCATGATCCTTTTCGGGGGGTTGCGTGGGCTCTTGTGACTCGCAATAACGCACTGGTTCATTTCAGTGCTCAACCGGCACCATGTCGCGGTTGAGCAAAACTCAGCGACACGGAGGAGAAAGGCCATGTTTGTTCGCGCACTACTACTGTCCATGCTATTGGCTTCGTCCGCCTCGGCAACGGCGATGCAAGAAGTGAATCATTGGCGCAAAGCCAACGGATTGCCGGAGCTCAAGGAAGTTCCGTGGATCACTAAGTTCGCGCAGCAGAAGGCTGAATGGCGCGCGGCGCGGTTGGCTCAAAACGGTCATCAAGGACCAGCTTGTCCCGCAGGTTGCCGCGAAGGCACGGGGGAAGCAACGCCTAGTTGGGGTTGGCTAACTTGCTGTCAGGAGGAAACCGGCAAGTGGGCCGGCGCGGGTGTAGCCATCGGAGCAGACGGTCAGCGCTACATGGTGTTGGTGATCCATGGAACGCAGGGCACCGCATCGAGAGGTCGCCAGATTGGCGGAGGGGGCTCACGTCTGCGCATCATCAACACGTCGTCGCTCACGCCTGACGCACCGGTGATGCCGCGGGTTCGGCGTTAACTCGGTTGACCCACCATCGTCGCAGATGTCCACGGGTGCACAGAGATGGTCTCTCACCTGTGTGCATGAAGTTCGTCCGTGAGTGATGGTTCGAAATCGAGGATCCGCTAGTAGTTCGGCGTTGGTGCGCGGAATTCATCAAGCTTGATCGTCTTGAACCACGCGATGGTTTTTTCCAGACCTTCGCGGAGTGGCACGTTGGGTTGCCAGTCGAATTTCTCTTTAGCCAGGGAGATATCCGGCTGACGGCGCGTGGGGTCGTCGGCGGGCAAAGGGCGCGTGACGAGTTTCGATTTCGAGCCGGTCAGTTCGATCACTAAGTCGGCAAGCTCGCGAATAGTGAATTCGTCGGGATTGCCTAGGTTCACGGGACCGATGAAATCCGACGGCCCGTTCATCATGCGAATGATGCCTTCAATCAGATCATCGCGATAGCAGAACGAACGCGTCTGCGCACCATCGCCGAAGATCGTGATGTCTTCATCAGCCAACGCCTGACGGATGAAGTTAGAAACCACCCGCCCGTCGAACGGGTGCATGCGTGGACCGTAGGTATTGAAGATTCGCACGATGCGGACGTCGACGCCGTTGTGCCGATGGTAGTCGACAAACAGCGTTTCGGCAGCCCGTTTGCCTTCGTCGTAGCACGCGCGGGGGCCCACGGGATTGACGGCACCGCGGTAGGACTCTGGTTGTGGATGGACTTCAGGATCGCCGTAGACTTCGCTGGTCGACGCCTGCAGGACCTTGGCTCGGCATCGTTTGGCGAGGCCCAAGGTGTGGATCGCGCCGAGCACAGAAGTCTTCATCGTCTTGATCGGGTTGTACTGATAGTGCCCTGGAGCGGCCGGGCAGGCGAGGTTGTACACCTCGTCGACCTCAAGAAAGATCGGCTGCGTGATATCGTGCCGCACCAATTCGAAATTCGGCTCAGCGAGCAGGTGCTCGACGTTAGTCTTTTGACTGGTGAAGAAGTTGTCCAGACAGATCACGTCGTGCTTGTCGGCAACCAACCGTTCGCACAAGTGTGAGCCCAAGAATCCGGCTCCGCCGGTAACAAGAATGCGTTTGATGCTGGACATGCTCAGTACTCAAAAAAGGATCAGAAGCGAGGCCTACGATAACCGAATAATCGATGGCTACCGCGACCGCTTGGAATCACTAAATCTTAGGTGACAACGTTATCGAAGCGAACCCTCACGGCAGAAACGAAATGCGGGCCGTGGATGGCTGCCACCCGACGGTTCGGTTGTACCAAATGTGAGAAATATGAGAGTTGATCGACGACGCTCGGTTCGAAATCCGCGTAGATCGTACCAAACGGCGTCTTCGCCCGAATGCTCGCTGAAGCGACAAGCTACTTTTTGCTTGGTAGGTAGTCAGAAATCAGTAGCTTCAGGGGCCATAGGAATGAACTTTCAGATTCGCCGACGTCACATCTTGGTATTGGCAATCGCGTCTGCCCAAGCAATCTGCTTGTGCTGGGGTGTGTTTGTGTTCAACGCGTGGCTGCATAGTTCGGTCCGCCAAATCGTGCACGACCAGGTCTTGGCCGACAATATCCAGACGGCCAAGCAGCTGACGACTCTAATTCGCCAAATGGGAGTGAGTGATCTTCGTGAAAGCAAGGATTCATGGCTGAAGCTGCAAAACACGGTGCGTGAGATTCGCTTGCCCAATGAGGGGTTCGTCTGTGTGATTGATGCCGGCGACGGCCAATTGCTATGTCATCCGGCACTGAAACAAGCGCCTCAGAAGTTATTGCAGAACTTGGCACAACAGAATACAGGCATGGCAAAATCAAAGATGTCGAAACCCACGATGGTCGACGAAGCTGCCAAAGCTGCCATGGCCAAAAAGGAGATGAGCAACGAGACCGAGCAAGTGCGAGGCTACACCACCGGCTTGGGTGAAAAACTAGAAATCGTGGCCGCCGGCTATATCCCAGAACTCGATGCGAACGTTAACGTCCACCAGAAGGCATCTGGAATCGAACGAAAGATCGAGACCCTCATGCAGCCGGTACTGCCGCTGGGGCTGATCGTATCGCTGACGTTGGTCCTTGGGACCACACTACTGGTAGTCGAAATCGTGCGTCGTTACGAGAATCGGCTCGCCCAGATCAACGAACATTTGGAGGACTTGGTCGATCAGCGAACCCAAGCGCTCAAAGAGACGCGCGACGCGGTCATCTTCGGTTTGGCGAAGCTCGCGGAGTCCCGGGATACCGATACTGGAGAGCATCTCGATCGTATTCGCATTTACGTGACAATTCTGGCCAAGCATCTGAGCAATCAATTCGATTGGATCGATGGCCAATACATCGAAAATCTGGGACTTGCCTCGTCTTTGCACGATATCGGCAAGGTTGCAATTCCCGATAGCATCTTGCTCAAGCCTGGCCGCTTCGACGCGGACGAACGCCGAATCATGGAGACGCATGCCGAACGCGGCGGTGAGTGCTTGCAAGCGATCAGTGAGCGACTGGGAGAAAACGACTTCTTGCAGCTGTCGCGCGAAATCGCGTTCGCCCATCACGAGAAATGGGATGGCACTGGGTATCCGTTTCAGGTTAGCGGAGATCGCATTCCGCTGGCCGCACGAATCGTAGCCTTGGCCGATGTCTACGATGCGCTCCGGTCGCGTCGACCGTACAAAGATCCAATGCCGCACGAAAAGGCTAAGGAAATCATTCTCGACGGCAATGAGTCACACTTCGACCCGTTGCTGGTGGAAGCCTTCCTTGCGTGCGAGGAAGAGTTTCTAGCTGTCTCGGAGAAATACGCAGCAACGCCGATCGTCGCACCGCTAACGGTTGGCGACGCGGCACCGGAATTGTCGACCGCCTAATGACATCACCGCCGTTGTCGACCGTGACCGTTGCCGTTGCCATTTTGCGACGGCTTGGGCGGAGCCTTTTGCAGCATGCGGTTGCCCGGACCAAGTAGCTGATCGATACGGTCGTTGAGTTCTTGGTTGAGTTCGACCCCTTTGCCCTGGCTATCGATCCACACTTGCCCGCCGCTCGCCAGGTCGAGTCGCAAACGCAAGCGTTTGCTGCCAGGGTAGCCGCGGACGATTTCGCGGAGCTGCTTGAGACCTTGTTCGCCGTGCTGATCTTCACGCACGCGAATAATCATGCCACTGCTAAACTGCTTGGGCATTTCCTCCAGCGGGATCAGCTTGTCGACGATCAGGTTCGTTTCCTCCGCGCCCGGCCGTCGATCGACTTTGCCGGTCACTCCGAGAATGGCTTCCGGTTGGACGAGGTGGCCATATTCGGCAAATTGCTCTGGCCACATGATGCATCGCATAATGCCATCGAGATCTTCCAAGTCCCACATCGCGTACTTCGTGTGTACCTGACCAGGTCGCGGATTCTTGGTGTGGGAAAACTTGATCGCTGCGAGCATGCCGCCCAGCTGCACTTCATCGCGATGTTGAAGTTTGGCCATCGACTGGCTGTTATGCGTGCAGTAGGTGCGGATGATCGATTCGTACTCGGCGAGTGGATGGCTGGTCAAATAATAGCCAAGAACTTCCTTTTCCATGTTCAGCTGATCCTTCTCGTCGAAGGGCGGCATGTTCGGCAGATCCTGCTCGGCGGTCTCTTCGGACTCATCATCGTCGAAGGCTTCGAATAAGCCTTTCTGGCCGCTTTTGCGATCGTTCGCCGCAGCCGCACCTGATTGCAGGGCGCGGTCGAGCACGGCCATGAACTGGGCCCGATGTCCACCTAGGCTGTCAAAGGCGCCGGCTTTGATGAGCGTTTCGATCGTCGAGCGATTGCACGACTGCGGATCGACGCGTTCGCAAAAGTCGTACAGACTCTTAAAAGCTCCGTCTGTCTCGCGTGCCGCCTTGATCGCTTCGGCGGCAGAGATGCCGCACGCTTTGATCGCGCTAAGGCCAAACACAATTTTCTCGCCGTCAACTTTGAAATCGGCGTCGGAATGATTCACGGCCGGCGGGACGACTTCGATCTCCATGCGTTGGCAGTCTTCGATATGCTCGACCAGGGAGTCCTTGTTTTTGAAATTCCGTCCCGGAATATCGCAAGACAGTAGCGCTGCCATGAACTCGACCGGATAGTGTGCCTTCAGATACGCCGTCATGTAGGCGATCAGCGCGTAGGCGGTCGAATGGCTCTTGTTGAAGCCGTAGCCGGCGAACTTCTCGATCATGCTGAATAGCTCTTCGGCCTTCTTCTTGTCGAGGCCTTGAGCTTGCGCGCCTTCGAGAAACTCTTCATGGAATTTCGCGATCATCGGCAGCTTTTTCTTGCTGATCGCCTTGATGCAGGTATATGCGTTGGACAGCTGAATGCCCCCCAAACGATTGAGAATCCTCATCACCTGCTCCTGGTAGACCATCACGCCGTGGGTCTCCTCAAGCACGTCTTCCATGACCGGATGGGGATACTCTGCCGGCTTGCGACCGTGCTTCACTTCGATGTAGTCGTCGACCATGCCGCCTTCCAACGGTCCGGGGCGATACAGCGCGGCGGTCGCGATGATGTCGTGGAAGCAGTCGGGCTTCATGCGTTGCAACAAGTCACGGATGCCACCGCTTTCGAGCTGAAAAATGCCTTTGGTCTCGCCCCGGCAGAGCAAAGCAAAGGTCTCTTTGTCGTCGAGCGGGAACTTGTACGGATCGATCTGTTTGCCTTGCGACTGTTCGACAAGCTCAATGCTGCGAGCGAGGATCGTCAGATTACGCAGACCTAGGAAATCCATCTTCAGCAAGCCGGCGCGCTCGACATCGTTCATGGCCCACTGCGTAATGACTTCGCTTTTCCCTTTGACGTGCTGCAAGGGGACGTATTCATCGACCGGCTTTTCAGCAATCACAACGGCCGCCGCATGCGTGCCGACATTGCGGGCGAGGCCCTCGATTTTCATCGCCAGATCAATCAACTCACGAATCTCGGGATCGCCATCATAGGTTTTCTTCAGCTCGTCACTTTGCTCGAGTGCCTTCTCAAGCGAAATACCGAGTTGATCGGGAACCATCCCGACGATCTGATCAACGCGAAACACTGGCAGTCCAAGCGTGCGGCCCACATCGCGGATGGCGGCGCGGGCGGCAAGCGTTCCGAAAGTGCCAATCTGCGCGACATTGGCTTCGCCGTATTTGTCTTTAACGTATTGGATCACCCGACCGCGAGATTCTTTGCAGAAGTCGATGTCGATATCGGGCGCTTCCAGGCGCGATTCGTCGAGAAACCGCTCGAACAGCAAATCGTAGCGCAATGGGCAGACGTGGCTCATTTTGAGCGCGTAGCAAACCAGCGACCCGACGCCCGAACCGCGCGCCGTACATGGGATTCCTTCCTCGACGGCGAAACGCACGAAGTCCCATACGATCAGAAAATAATCGCAGAAGCCGAGTTTGTTGATCACACCCAATTCACGATTGAGCCGATCATAAACCTCGCTGGAGAGGTCTTCGCCGTCCCAACGGTCGGCTTCGTCGGCGTAGCGTTCCTTCAGTCCAGCAATACACAGTTCACGGAGATAGTCTTCCGAAGATTTCTTTTCTGGCGGTGTAAACGTCGGGAAGTAACGCTTGCCCAGTTCCAGGTCGATATCGACCATGTTGGCAATCTCTTGCGAGCGGGCGAGGGCGTCTTCGTGGCCAGGCAGGGCGGCGTACATCTGCTCAGGACTGCGCAAAAAGAACTGATCGCCCTCCATCTTCATGCGATTCTGGTCCGTCCGAAACTTGCCGGTATTGATGCACAACAGCACGTCCTGCGCTTCGGCATCTTCTTGATTGACGTAGTGAGCGTCGCTGGTCGCGACCAGCGGCAAGCCCATCTTCTCAGCGACGAGAACGGTCGCTTCTAGTGCCTGGCGCTGGATATCGACGCCGTTGTCTTGGATCTCCAGAAAGTAACGGTCGCCAAAAACTTTGTGAAACCAGCCGGCGATTTCTTCGGCCCGCTCGATTTGGTCTTCCATCGGTGGGTTGCCGCCATTCAGGAGCGAACGGCTCAACTCGCCAGATACGCAACCGCTCAGGCAGATGATCCCCTCGGAGTAATCGGCTAACAGCTCGCGATCGATGCGGGGTTTGTGATAAAAGCCCTCCAAAAACGCGCGGCTCGCCATGCGGACCAGATTGCGAAAACCGGTTTTGTTCTGGGCCAACAGCGTGAGGTGGTAGCTCGCGTCCTTGCTGCTATGCGCGCCGCCTTTGTCGAATCGGCTATCGGGCGCTACATAGGCCTCATAGCCGACAACCGGGTTGATCTCGGCATCTTTGCAAGCCTCGTAGAACTGCAACGCTCCGTACAGATTGCCGTGGTCGGTCAGCGCCAGGCCGTTCATGCCGAGTTCCTTGGCACGATTGACGAGCTTTTTGATCGGGCTCGCCCCGTCGAGCAAGCTGTAGTGGCTATGGCAATGCAGATGAACAAACGGCGCAGACAAGACGACCTCCCTGTGGCATACGAGTGCGAGTGCGAGAGCTCATTGTACCGCCTTAGGACGCGGCCGAGAAAGGGCTGCAGATTCCGTCAAACAACCACGTAACGATCGATACGGGGCGGTCTTTTGACCTTGCGTTCACGTGACCGAGTCCCCGATGATCGCGGCTCGACAGAATTCGAAAAAAACGGCGACGGACAATTAAATTAGCCGTCAGCCCCTGGGTCGCCAATCTGCTTCAGGTACTCGGCCAGTTGCGAGTGCATATCCAAGAGATCTTGCCACTGAGCGATCGAGATCTTCACTTCGCTTTGCTCATCAGCGACATTTCCAGACTGAACAAGTTGTCGTGCGCGAAGATGGAGGTACTCCAGCAACTCCGAAAGCTGCGCTGTCTGGCCCGCGCTGAGATGGGAGGGCAGCTCCGGAGGCAGCGGGATATGCAGCGTGCTCTGTAAATCTTCGGACCCGCCGATGCGAAGTTCCAGGCTGATGGAATCCGATTCGGTGCCGTTGGTGTTCAGCGCATCGGAATCGCCTACTCCGTCGGCTCGCAAGTCTTCTAGACGTCCGGCGATTTGATCACGTGTTCCAAACAACAACACCGAGCGTCCCAATGAAACGACGTCACCGTAGCGGAGAATACGTAGCTGCGTATCTTCGCCGTTAACCCGCGTGCCGTTGGTGCTTTCCAGATCGGTGAGGACGAGTTTGTCTTGATCTTCTTGAATCTTGAGATGAAAGCGACTGATCCGCTCGTCGTTGAGTTGAATCGAGTTGCCCTCTTCGCGGCCGATCGTAATCGGCGCTTCTAGGTTCTCGTAAACTTGACCGCGATCGGCGCCATCCAAAACTCGCAGAGTAATTCGAGTCATGCCCACCGCCATCTAGAATCTGTGCCGATTAATGCCCTGAAACGACCCTTGCCCTCTATAGCGCTTATAACACGCGATTGGGCCACCAGCAAGAGAAACCCGTAGTTTCCGCAGTCAGCGCGGCATTCGGCGGCGCGTTCAAATTGATTCTTCGGGCGCTGGTGGGGTTGCACCGGGAGGCGGTGTACCGCCGCCCGCCCGTACATATGCGCCCCGCTGACGAGCATAATCGCCTGCCTCCGGGAGTTCGGCGGCAACTGACGTGTCGTTGGGATCCGCTTTCGCCTGCGCTGCGGTGAACATGCGTTCCAGAAAAGGTCGACACCAACCACAACCGGTCCCCGCCCCGTAGCAGTCCGCCAGCTGAGCGACTCGACGGGGCTTTTCGATGCGAATGTAGTTGGCCACCTTGCGCTGGGTCACGTGGAAGCACAGGCAAAGTTCGTCGTCGGGTTGCATGAGAGTAGTTGATAGTGGGCAGTAACCAGTTGGTAGTAAGCAGTGCTGAGTGGGTAGCCTTAGTCTGTCGCTGTCGCCAGGCGCAATGCGATGCGCCGAGCGCGGTGAAAGTCGGCCAGATCGAGCCATTCATTGACTGTGTGAATGGCATTCTGACCGCATCCCAGCGAAACGGCAGGCAGTCCGTGGGCGTTCAGCCAGTTGGCGTCCAAGCCACCGTTGGCGATGGCAAACTCGGCATCAATACCGTCGGCTTCCACGGCGGCGGCAGCCGCGCGGACCGATGGTTCACTGGGCTTCAACCGAAACGCTTCGTAGTCGAGCTGGCCATCGAAGTGCACTTCGCCGCACTTACCCTCCGTGTTGCAGACTTTCTTGGCGGCGCGCTGGAAGGCCTTTTCGATCTCGCGAACAATCCGCTCTCGAAACTTCGCGTTATGGCTGCGTGCTTCAGCTTTCAGGCGAACCAGATCGGTGACCACGTTGGTTGCCGCGCCGCCTTGAATCACACCGACATTACTGGTTCCTAGTTGCTTGCCTTTTTCGATTAAGCCATGCCAACCATTCTCGACCAGGTCGGCGATGGCGAGCGAAGCGATCGCGATCGCGCTGACACCTTGCTCCGGATGTCCCCCAGCATGACTGGCGATGCCGCTGATTTCGATCCGCATGCGATAGCCACCAGTCGCGCCGATCGTGAGGTTATTGGACTTGCTGCCGTCCCAGTTGAATGCCAGCTGAGGCTTGCCAAGCTTGCTTAGCGAGACGTGTCGCGCGCCGTGCAGTCCGGTTTCTTCTTGCACCGTCCACAAGAATGTCACCGGCGGATGCGGGAGTTGATGTTTCAAAATCGAAATCGCCGTCGACAGTAGCACCATGCAGCCCGCGCGGTTATCGGCGCCCAAACCGGTGTCCGCATCCTTCGAGACAATCTTCGTGCCCTCCAGCACTGGTCGTGCTCCCGCGCACACCGGCACTGTGTCCATATGCGCCGACAGCATCCGTCTCGGTCCGCGCACGGTGCCAGGCAACTTAACGATCAGATTGCCGATTTCCCCTCCGTCGGACGAAAGCTTATGCGCTCGGTCGTGGCTGATTGACTTTGCCGCTGCGCCGGCATCTCTGAGTTGCTTAGTGATGAAGTCAGCAACCGGTTTTTCGTGCCCACTAAGTCCCGGGGTTGCCATCAGCTGCATCAGCAGGTCCGTCGCCTGCTTGTCGGGCAACAAACCAATCGGTGCGGTAGATGCTTTCTTTGCCATGTGAATCTCTACTCCTGTCTCACTCCAACGCTCGTCGGTCGAAAATCGGTACCACTTGTTCTGACCTGCAACAACTTCAACCTAACCACCGTCCCGCTTCGATGCCGCCATACACTGCGAGCAAGCCTAGCAGCATATTGCTAGCGATATTGAGCAGTGCTAGGCCGTGCTGCTGATTGCTGAAGAAACTATGGCTCTCGAACCCGAACGTTGAAAACGTGGTCAGCGCTCCCAGAAAGCCGATCGTCATGGCCGAATGCGTGACGGAGTCCCAGCGTTGCTCGTTGGCCGCGCGAAGTGTAATCAGCAGGCCGATCAAGAAACACCCGACGACGTTGACCGCGAGCGTGCCCAACGGAAAGTGAAAGCGTGAACATAGCTGGTTCACCAGGTGTCTGCAGACGGCGCCTAGAGCGCCTCCAATCGCGACTGCCCACAAGTGTTTCATTCCCCGAGTTCTCCACGCTGACGCACCAAAGTCGCGTTCATTGGACCTGAATTGATCGCTTGCAGCAAGTTGAATGCTATCCAAGACGCAGTGCGGGAAGGTACACTGAAAATGAGAACGAGAAGCATCACGCGGCGTCAAAGCCGATAGCTCCTAGCCGATGGCACCATGATTCAGATCATCGACAATTACGATTCGTTTACTTACAACCTCGTCCAGCGGCTCGGGGAAATTGATCCGCAGCTGGACATTCGCGTCGATCGTAATGATGAAATCGCCGTCGACGAGATTCTCAAGCGGCGACCCGACCGCGTGATCATTTCGCCCGGTCCCTGCACCCCCAACGAGGCGGGCATTTCTGTCGAATGCGTGGAACGCCTCGCCGGAAAAATTCCGCTATTGGGCGTCTGCTTGGGCCATCAGTCCATCGGTCAGGCGCTTGGTGGCAAGATCGTGCGAGCGAATCGACTGATGCACGGCAAGACCGACATGATTCATCACAATGGTGGAGCGTTGTTCGAGGGTCTGGAGAATCCGTTCCAGGCGACGCGGTACCACAGCCTGCTGATTCAGCCTGACACCTTGCCCGCTGAATTGGAAATGACTGCCTGGTGCGAAGGACCAGATGGGCAACAGGAAATCATGGCCGTCGAGCATCGCGATTACCCGCTGTTCGGCCTGCAGTTTCATCCCGAGAGTTTTCTGACACACGTCGGCACCGATATCCTGCAGAACTTCTTGCGAATCGAAGCTCTGACCACGTAGAGCCTGTGGCATGATTACTGTCGAACAAGCCCTGGATTACGTCAGCGAGTCCGCCCGACCGCTGGCCCCCACCCAGGTCAAGCTCGGCGCCGCGCTGGGTCTGCGGCTCCAGGAGTCGATCGTCAGCCCGATCGACTCACCGCCGTTCGACAAAGCGCTACTCGACGGCTACGCCGTGATCGCCAACGATGACGCACCGACGCGTGACGTGATCGAGCAGGTCATCGCCGGTGGTGTACCTCACCGCGCCGTCGTGCCTGGCGCGACGATCAATGTCATGACCGGCGCACCATTGCCCGATGGGGCGGACGCGATCGTTAAGCACGAAGACGTCACACTCGTCGACGAACAGACCATCCAAATGCCCGCCGCCGGTGTCGCTGCCGACACAGGCATCTTGCGTCGGGGAGCGGCATTTCATAACGGGCAAGAAGTCCTCTCCGCTGGGCGCTACCTGTCGGCCATCGACCTCGCCCTACTGGCCGAAGTCGGTCGCGCGGAAGTGACTGTCACCCCGAGACCCCGTGTGGCCGTCTTGAGTACCGGCAACGAGCTTGTGGAATGCGGCCAGCCTGTGGGGCCCGGGCAAATCTGTAACAGTAACGGCCCGATGCTGCTAGCGCTGCTCGAATCGGCCCGCGCCTCGACCATGGATCTGGGAATTGGCCCTGACGAACCCAATGAGCTGCGCCGCCTGATGCAGCAAGGTCTGCAAGCCGACGTTTTGCTCGCCACCGGTGGCGTTTCTGCCGGCGTGATGGACTTGGTGCCGGGCGTACTGCAAGATTTGGGCGTCCGCCAGGTGTTCCACAAAGTGCGGATGAAGCCGGGCAAACCCGTGTGGTTCGGCGAACTCGAGCAAGACGGCCGGCGGACACTCGTACTGGGCATGCCCGGCAACCCGGTGAGCACGCTGGTATCATTCGAGGTCTTCGTCAAGCCGATGCTGAAGGTTCTGGCCGGTGGAGAATTCGAGCCACCGCAGCCCCTACGCGCGTCACTCACCACCAATATTGGCCATCGTGGCAAACGACCCACGTACTATCCGAGCCGAATTGACTTCGGTACACGCAAGGAAGGCTTGCCGACAGTCGAAACACTGGCTTGGCGCGGATCCGCCGACCTGGCAGCGTTGACGCGTGCCAACGCGCTGACAATTCTTCCTGCAGGTGACTACCAGTATGAACCAGGCACCGAAGTCGATGTACTTACGCTGTCTTGAATCTTAACGCCAACCGAATAGGACTATCGTGACTCGTTGCATCTTGCTGCCGACGCTTGCCATCACCTTTGCGGCGGTAACGGCGACCGCTGAAACTGGAACCGTCGACGTCACTCCGACGCTCCCGCACGCGCATGCCCACAACGACTACTATCATGACCGACCCTTGCTGGATGCGTTGGACCACGGGTTCTGCAGTGTCGAGGCGGATATCTTTCCGGTCGACGGCAAGCTGCTCGTTGGGCACGACCGCCGAGAACTCCGGCCGCATCGCACTCTGCAGAGTCTGTATCTCGATCCGCTGCTAGAGCGCGTCCGTCGAAACGACGGATGGGTGCATGAGCAGGGGCAGCCGCTTACGCTGCTGGTCGACATCAAGGCAGACGGCGAGGCGACCTATCGTGAACTTCGCGAAGCGCTCAAGCCGTATCGTGAAATGCTCTCCTACCTCAAAGATGGAGCCGTTCACCAGGGCGCTGTCGAACTCGTGCTGAGCGGCGATCGGCCACACGCACTGGTTGCCTCGCAGACCGAGCGGTATGTGTTTATAGACGGCCGACTTAAGGAATTGACTGAGCAATCTGACTCACGACTGGTTCCACTGGTGAGCGAGAATTGGAACAGTCTGTTCAAGTGGCGAGGCGGGGAACCGATGCCCGCTGACCAGCGTCAGAAACTTCGCCGAATCGTCCAACAAATGCACCAACAGAACCGCCGCTTGCGCTTCTGGGCGACGCCCGAGAAACCCGAGTTCTGGCAAGTCCTAACCGACGAGGGCGTCGACTTGATCGGCACGGACGAACTCGGCAAACTGCGCGACTTCTGGGCCCGTCAATCCGAGACACCTAAACGGTAGGTCTGTGCTACTGGACACGTGAGGCCCGTTCCAGCACGACACGTACAGCCCCTACGATCGGTCCGGAATCTAGCGAAAATCCTCGGACAACGATAAACTGAAGCGTGCACCGTTGGCTCTGCCAATCAAACTAATGCGTAGTACCTAACGCTTCCACTAGGACCTCCGCTTGCTCGCTTTCCGGGAGTGGTGTTTCAGATGACTTTACGAACCGAAATCAATCATCGCTTCCTGATCCGGATGGGTATCGTAGGCCTGGCGTGCCTGGGAATGACCGGCTGGTGTCTCAACGATGGCTTGGTGGTTTGGCCGGCACAGCAGGAACGTGCGAATGCCTTCCTAAAATTTCAGGAAGAGAATCCCGATGTCGGAGGACAGAATCTCTACGACATGTGGAAAGAGTTCGCCGCGGAAAAGGGCTGGGAACCTGGTGTTGCTGGCAGTGAGCAGACCCCTTACGGGCCACCCAAGTCGGACATCGACATCAACGGACAGTTCTACATGGGCGGCTTTACGGCTTTCTTGGGCCTCATCTTTTTGGGCCGCGTGCTGCTGAATCGCGGCTGCTGGATTGAGGCTGACGAAGATGGTTTGCGCTCCAGCGAGAATCGCGAAGTCAAGTTCGATCAGGTCACCAACCTCGACAAGAAAAAGTGGGCCAACAAAGGCATCGCCAAACTCAATTACGAGGTCGACGGTCGCAAGGACCGCATCGTGCTGGACGATTGCAACTACGACCGCGAGACCACTAACGAAATTCTCCGTCACGTCGAGGCGTCGATCGGCCGCGAGAAGATTATCAACGGCAAGCCCGAAAAGCCGAAGAAAGCCGAGGGGGAAGAGGCCGCTGAGACTGTCTCCTCGGCGGCGCCCACCGAGCCCGCAGGCGCGAGCGACTGACGTGCCGCCTTGCGAGCGCTAGGCGCTCGTTTTTCGGTTGGATTTTACCCATTCGACCGATTTCTCATCCCGAATTAGAATGAACTAAGGGCACTCGCAGCGATGGTGCCAGACGTCGGCTGCGAACTTTTCACACGTAACTGAGCCTTCCATATGGAACTGACGCGGATTGGCCCCTTCGCTCTCGAAGCGCCGTTGGGGCACGAGGCGCAAAGCAACGTCGTGCGCGCTGTGCACGTTGAGCGCCGAACGTCCATGGCCATCAAGCTGTTACCGCGGGAGGTCGCCCAACAGGCGATCGGTAGCGGTGTGTTCGCGGCCGACATCAAGCGCTTGCAGATGCTCGATCACCCGAATCTTGTTCGCGTGCTGGGCGGTGCCATCGAACAGCGTCAGCCGTACCTTGTGTTGGAATTGGTTGAGGGTGAGTCTCTGCGGCAGCTTCTCAACCGCCGCGGTAACTTACCCTGGGAAATGGCCATCGACATCGTCGAGGGCGTGGCGGCCGCACTAGTTTATGCCCACGCACATGGATTCGCCCATCAGCGGATCACTCCGTCACGTATCCTGTTGCCAAGCGAAGGGGGTGTGAAGCTCACGGGACTGGACTGCAAATGGTCGGATCGCGATGAAGTGGTCGCGGGAACCTGCCCGATGGACGTTGCCCACTATCTGTCGCCTGAGCAATTTCGTGGTCGTCAATCCGCCGGTTATCCGCAGTGCGATTTGTTCAGCCTGGGCGTGGTGCTTTACGAGTGTGTCACCGGCGAGTTGCCCTGGCCAGTTGACACAGTTGATCAACTACGGCAAGCACGCCGCGATCACGCGGCACCGCGAATCTGTACCAAGGTGCTCGACTGCCCTGTCTGGTTGGACGTGCTTGCCGAAAAGCTACTCGCGAAAGTTCGGTCGCACCGATTGCAATCCGCCGAAGAAACGCATCGTGCAATCGTCATCGCGAAGACCGAAGCTAACGCGGGCACCGGCACCGCGAAACACATCTACTCCGGCAAGCAGGGAAGTCTCGCCGTCAAAGACAGCGGCGAACTGAAGAAGATCAGGAAAAAGGAAATCACCCGGCGCGACGACAGCCCGTTCTACGAACGTGCCTGGTTCTTGGTCTTATGTCTGGCAGCGGTCGTGGGCGGCGGTGCCTGGGCACTATGGCCACCCAGCGAAGCCGAACTCTTCGCGAAAGCCAAGCCGTTGATGGAATCGGACGATCCTGTCAGTTGGAAACGCGCCGAGACACAATACGTGCAGCCACTGCTGGAACGCTTCCCCAATACCGTTCACATCGATGCCATCGAAGCCTTCCACGACCGGTACGACATTCACCGCGCGGAACAGCGGATCAAGAATCTGAATCGTTTCGCGTACGAACCGAAATCCGAAGCGGAAGGGGCTTTCGCCGACGCCTGGGAATTCGAGCGCTTTGGTGATCGAATGACGGCCTGGCAGCGATACGAATCGCTCGTGCAATTGTTCGAAGACAGCGAGAACCCCGACGATCTGATCTTCGTGAAACTGGCTCGACGGCAAATTGAGCGTATCAAGTTTGATCAGAAGTCCTCCGCCGATAAGTTGGACTTTCTGGAACAAACGCTCGCCAAGGCCCAATCGCTGGCCGACGGTGGGGAATTGCTCGAGGCCCGCCGCACACTCGATAGCCTGATTGCCCTCTATGCCAGCAATCAAGAAGTCCGCCCCTTGGTAGACCGAGCTCGCCAGCAGCTGGCCGCGCTCGATGCGGGCAATTCTCAGTAAGCTCTCCGCTTCGGGTTGGCGGGGCCCGCCACGGCAAGCCTTCCCTCACCGGCACGACCGACGGAAGCAGCTGACATTGGTTCGGAAAAGGCCACGACTCGGCGTTGTGGACACCTAGAGCCAGAGCTATAATCTTTGCTTCGCTATTTTGCCAAACCGGCTTAATCTCACAGCGCGAGTCGTACTCTTAGTCATTCCTTCCGATTCTGTCCGCTACGATACCCGAGCACGCCTAGGAACTACCCGTTTATGCGATTTTGGCTGTTGGACCGAATCTGTTCGTTTGAAGCAGGCAAGAGCCTGACCGCGGTTAAGAATGTGTCGCTTGCCGAAGAGTATCTCGCCGACCATTTTCCGGAGTTCCCGGTCTTGCCAGGCGTGTTCATGCTTGAGGCTGCGACACAGGCGGGGGCATGGCTGATTCGCTTGAGCGAAGACTATAAACACAGCATTATCACTTTGCACGAAGCACGGGCGGTGAAGTACGCCGACTTTGTCACACCCGGCCACATGCTCACCGTCAACGTCGAGCAGACCGACGAAGATGGGCGGTACGTGAAAATGAAATTCCAGGGCGAAGTCGAAGGCCGGCTCTCGGTCAGCGGCCGCCTTGTTCTGGAACGCTACAATCTGGCCGATGAGAATCCCGCGCAAGCGGACCTCGATCGACGAATGCTCGAGTATCAACGCGGCACCGAATCGCTACTCACGCGGGAATTGAACAGCACAAAGTAAGTGCCGTCTTCCCGAGATACCAAACACTTTCCACGACACGCAGTCAATCGATTCCAAACAGACATTTGTGGAGGATCCGAAAATCATGCCATCCGAAGACGAAATTTTCTCCAAGGTACAAGAAGCTTTGGTCGATGCACTGGGCGTCGACGACGACGAAGTAACTCCTGAAGCCACGCTTCAGGGTGATTTGGATGCCGAGTCAATCGACTTTCTCGACATCGTCTTCCGTCTGGAGAAGGCGTTCGACATCAAGATCGAGCGCGGCGAATTGTTTCCCGAGGACATTCTGACGGACACGGCCTTCGTGCAAGACGGAAAGGTCAACGAGGCGGGCATTGCCAAGCTCAAAGAGCGCATGCCGTTCGCCGACCTTTCGAAGTTCGAATCCGAGCCAATCGTGCAGAACCTCGGTCAGCAACTCACCGTCAAAGACATGTGCAACTTCGTCGCTTACAAGCTGGCGGCATAGCCGCAATGACGAACTTCCCGATGCGCGAATGACGAAGCTCAAGGACCTGTCGTTATCGGGCATTTTGTGATCCGTCATTTCGGTTTACGCTCACCCGCTCAGAAACCCCAAGAAAGCCCAAGCCCCCCATGCGTTGGTTCTGGATCGATCGCTTTACCGAGTTCGTCTGTGGCTCGCACGCGACTGCCGTCAAAGGCGTGTCGCTGGCTGAAGATCACATCCACGAGCACATTGTCGGGTATCCGATTATGCCCAACTCGCTGGTGGCTGAGGGCATGGCGCAGGCCGGAGGCTTGCTGGTGAGCGAGCAATACGGATTCGGCGAGCTGGTGGTCCTGGGCAAGCTCGCCAAAGCGAAATTTCACAGTTGCGTGCGTAACGGTGAAACGCTCACTTATCGCGTCGAGGTCGACTCCGTACGCGAATCGGGTGCCGCGGTCACCGCGACCGCTCACGTGGGCGAGCGATTGCATGCGGAGGCCTTGCTGTTTTTCGCTCGGCTGGGCGAGGAGACCGACCCGCTGCAGGGCGCACGGCTGTTTCGCCCGCGCGATTTGCGACACTGGCTAACGCTGGTCGGCGTGTTTGAAGTCGGCGTCAAAGCCGACGGCAGCCCCATGCAAGAGAGTGACTATCCGCTCGAAGAGGGTGTGACGGGCTAGTCGAGAAGTCTGTACAATTGAGGTAGTCGCCTCAGGCTGGTTCGGCGTGCGGACCGCTCAAGTCCCTCGCCGCTCGCCAACTCACTTCACAGGAGCCCATCATGCGACGACGCGTCGTTGTTACCGGTGTCGGTTGTGTCACTCCCCTCGGAACAACTGTTCCCGAATTGTGGGAAAATCTGCTAGCTTCCAAGAGCGGCGTTGGCCACACAACGTTGTTCGATGCCAGCCACTTCCCGACCAGCATCTCAGCAGAAGTGCGTGATTGGTCGATCGCCGATGTGGACGAAGACCCCGCCGATTGGGCCGAGCGCAGTCGGCACACCTGCTTCGCCGCTGGAGCCGCCAAACAAGCGATGCAAGACTCGGGCGTACAGGGCACCGTCGAGCCCGTACGATTCGGCGTCTACCTTGGAGCGGGCGAAGGTCAACAAGATTTCACGCGGTTCTCCAAGATGATGACCGCCGCCGTACAGCAGAGCGGTGACGAGGACGACGGCCTGAGTCTGAAGGCGTTCATCGAAACGGGAATGGAAATCCTGGATCCCACGGCTGAACTAGAACAGGAACCCAACATGCCCGTCGGCTACCTGGCCGGCATGTTCAATGCGCAAGGACCCAACGTCAATTGCCTGACTGCCTGCGCCGCCAGCAGCCAGGCCGTCGGCGAGGCGACCGAAATCATTCGCCGTGGCGAGGCCGAAGTGATGCTCTCGGGCGGCGCGCACAGCATGATTCACCCGTTTGGCGTGACTGGCTTCAATCTGCTGACCGCGCTGAGCGAACGCAACGACGAGCCCGAGCGCGCCTCGCGGCCGTTTGATCTCAACCGCGATGGTTTTGTGCTTGGCGAGGGCGGCGCGATGGTCGTGTTGGAAGAATACGAACACGCGAAGGCACGCGGCGCTCAGATCTACGGCGAGCTCCTCGGCTACGGAACGACCGCCGACGCGTTTCGCATCACCGACACCCACCCGGAAGGGCGCGGTGCAACCAGCTGCATCAACATGGCACTGGCCGACGCAGAGCGCAACGTCGACGACATCGACTACATCAACGCCCATGGCACCAGCACCGCCGTGAACGACAAGGTCGAGAGCCTCGCGATTCGACAAGCCTTTGGCGAACGGGCCGACAGCATCCCGGTCAGCAGCACCAAGAGCATGACGGGCCATCTGATCGCCGCTGCCGGTGCGACCGAGTTGATCGTCAGCCTAATGGCGATGAAACACAACAAGGTCCCGCCCACGATCAACTACGAGACGCCTGACCCCAACTGCGACCTCGACTACGTTCCCAACGAAGCCCGTGATCATCAGTGCCAGACCGTTCTTTCCAACAGTTTTGGATTTGGCGGCCAGAACATCACCCTGATCGCCGGACAGATTTGATGCGTTCGTAGCAGCAACCGAGGCGCGTCCGTGACGAAGCGACCGAACATGCACACCATCAGAGTTCGCCCGATTGTCTTAAAAGCACTCGTTGGTTGCTGCTTGTTTTCGATTGTCGCAGCGCATCAGCTCTCAGCGCAGGTCCCAGCTCGATTCAACCTCGATCCCTTCCGTGCTCCGGCATCGAAAAAGTGGGCGACGGCCATCTCGGGGTTGGAGGCGAAGGATCGCAGCGAAACACATCCTGACGACAGCATTCTGTTCATCGGCAGCTCCAGCATTCGACGCTGGAATACGATCGCAATCGACATTGCGCCTTACCATCCGATCCAGCGCGGTTACGGCGGAGCTAAATGGACGGACGTGGCGGTCTTCGCCGATCGGCTGATCTCGCCACACAAGTTCCGAGCCGTCGTCTTCTTCGTTGGCAACGACATCGTTGGCGGCCAGGACGATCGCACCCCCGACGAAGTCGCGCAGTTGTTCGCTTACGTCCATGCGAGAGTGCGCGCACACGATGCGGACGCACCGATCTTCTACGTCGCGATTACTCCCACGGAATCGCGGTTCGACGCCTGGTCACAAATCAAGGCGGGCAACACCAACGTCAAGCGTTTCTGCGAACAATCGAAGGACACCTACTTCATCGGCACTGAGAGCATCTTTCTCAACGCAGCAGGTAAGCCCAAGCCTGAGCTGTTCGTGTCCGACAAACTCCACCTCAGCCCGGCCGGATACACCGTCTGGGCCGCGGCGATCAAATCACATCTGGACAGTGTCTTGAATGGCCCCTAACCGCTGCGACTTGTTAAGTCGCTGGAGCGTGGCAGCATGAAGTACTTTTTATTTGCGGTTTTGGTCGCGGTACCAGTCACTGCATCCGCCCAAACCACTCCCGCGGTCATCCACTTGGAAGTCGGTCAATCACACACATTTCGCGTTGCGGCGAAGAACAAGTACAACGCGTCGCACGTGCAGCTCCTGGCTGGAGCACACTACGAGTTCCGCGTCACAGGCACCTGGCTCGATGCGAAGATCCGCTGCCACGCCAGCGGTTGGACGGCCGAAGATGTGCGCCCAGTTGTCCGACCACTGATCCGGGCCGCCGAGAAAAATCGCCGCTGCCGTTGTGCCAATTGGTTTGAGCTGATCGGCACCCTCGGCTGCAACGCGTGCCATCAGTTCCGCATCGGCTGTCGGGGGTCGGGCTGGACCTACACGCCCCCATGCGACGGCATCCTCTACGCTTACGCCAACGATCTGGACTCACGTTACGGCAATAACAGCGGCTGCCTCACCGTGACGGTCACGAGGGTCGCTGAGCCGAGCCCTCGGCGACTGCCCAGTTGCGGCAAATGATCTCCCGCAACAATAACACGTAGCCACCATGCAACGAATCGCAGGTACCTACGGCCCATTCTCCCTCCCTGGACAAAACGTCCCAATTGCTCGACAGTGGATAGAGAGCAGCTTGCTAGCGCTGCGGGCTAGTTTAGTGCTCCTCAATTCTGCAATCCGCACTCCCCACTCCGCAATCCTCCCCCATGCCCAATCATCTCGCCAGCGAAACCAGCCCTTACCTTTTGCAGCATGTCAACAACCCCGTGGACTGGTATCCCTGGGGTAAGGAGGCGCTGGAGCGTGCCAAGAAAGAGAATAAGCCGATCTTTCTTTCGATCGGCTACTCGGCCTGTCACTGGTGTCATGTGATGGAGCATGAGAGTTTCGAGAACGAGGAAATCGCCAAGGCGCTCAACGAGAAGTTCGTGTGCATCAAGGTCGATCGCGAAGAACGACCCGATCTGGATCAGATCTACATGAACTCGGTACAAATGATGACCGGACGTGGCGGCTGGCCGATGAGTGTTTTTCTCACGCCCGATCTTAAGCCTTTCTACGCTGGGACTTATTTTCCGCCAAAACGCTCGCGGGGGATGCCTGGGTTCGATGAGGTCATCGCCGGCGTGCACAACGCATGGGAAACCAATCGTGAGGCTGTACTCGATACGTCGAACAAATTGACCGAAGAACTCGGCAAGATCGGCGGCCAAGGTGGCGGCGAACTGTCCGCTGACTTGATTGTCGGCGCGATCGGTCAATACCGCCAGATGTTTGATAGCAAATATGGCGGCTTCGGCAGCGCGCCGAAGTTCCCTTCACCGATGGGGCTGCAACTCTTGCTTCGCCATTGGCATCGCAAGCGCGATCAACAGGCGCTCAACATGGTCACAGTAACGCTTGATCGCATGGCAGCGGGCGGCATCTACGATCACCTAGGGGGCGGGTTCGCACGTTATTCGGTCGACGAGCGGTGGCTGGTGCCGCACTTCGAAAAAATGCTGTACGACAACTCGCAACTCGCCGCCACCTACCTGGAAGCTTACCAGGCCACAGGCAACGAAGAATACGCCCGCATCGTGCGCGAAACGCTCGATTACACGCTGCGCGACATGACGGACCCGGCAGGCGGTTTCTACAGCACGGAAGACGCCGATAGCGAGGGCGTCGAGGGGAAATTCTATGTGTGGAAACCGGCCGAGCTTCGCGAAGTCCTCGGCGAGGAGGCTGCTGCGACCTTTGCCCGCGTGTACGATGTGACCGATGCGGGGAATTTCGAGCACGCTAATATTCTCAACTTGCCTAAGACGATCGAGCAACAAGCCCAAGTCCTCGGTCGTGAGATCAACGATCTGGAGGACGAACTCGCTGACAGCCGGGCCAAGCTCTTCGCCGCCCGCGAAAAACGCATTCATCCGGGCAAAGACGACAAAGTGATCGTCGCTTGGAACGGGTTGATGATCGACGCGATGGCACGCGCCGGTGCCGTGCTGGGCGAGCAGCGTTACGTGGACGCGGCCGAACAGGCAGCTGCCTTTCTGCTCGGCACGCTCCGACGCGAAGATGGCCGGCTGCTGCATACATGGCGGAACGGCCAGGCGAAGCTCGATGCCTACTTGGACGATTACGCAAATCTCGCGCACGGTCTGCTGGCCCTCTACGAAGCGACCTTCGACGCGAAGCATCTCGACAGCGCGATCGACTTGATGCAAACAGTATTCGACCACTTCCACGACGAGGCGGAGGGCGGATTCTTCTACACCGCCGACGATCACGAAGAGTTGATCGTCCGCAACAAGGATCTCTACGACAACGCCGTGCCCAGCGGCAATGCAATGGCCGCAACCGTCCTGGTGCGACTGGGCAAAATGACTGGCAAGCAGACCTACCTCGATGCGGCGGAACGCGCGATGCTCGCCACGGCCGGGCTCATGCAACAAGCGCCGGCGGCGGTGTCGCAAATGATGCTGGCACTCGACCTTCAACAAGGCCCGACGTATGAATTCGTCTTGGCAGGTCAGCCGCAAGAGAAAGCAACACAAGGCACGCTCACCGACCTGAGACGACGCTTCTTGCCAAACAAGGTGTTGGCGTTCGCAGGGGAGGGGAGCGACGCGCCTGCGGCGCTTACCGATCTGTTAGTCGGGAAGACGATGATCGACGGCCAACCAACGCTGTTCGTGTGCGAGGGTTTTACTTGCCAAGCCCCGGCAATTGGTGATGAGGCGATTTCTGAGGCACTCGATAAGCTGACGCCCAAGGGCTTGTTCGACTGAAAAGTGAAGAGCGAACTTAAGAAGTGTGAATGCGACACGCCGCAGGCGTTCACTATTCAAACCTCACTTTTCTCGATTTCTCTCACCTCAGCGAGCAACTCCTCCAGCCGTTCGATCTTCTGCTGACTTTCGCCCACCAATTGTTCGAGGATGATGATCTTTGAGCTGAGTTCCGCATTGAGATCGCGAGACATATCGTATAGTTCCACTTTCTGTCGTTCCACTTGAGCCATCGCGTCGCGCTGAGCGCCGTCCCAAGGGCTGGTAGGCCGATGAACGCGTTCGATCGGCTGCGAGTCGTTTTTTTTGCGTCGTCCCAATCGGCGATACGTCCGCTTCAGCAGAATGAAAGTCAGCAATCCGCAACCAGCGAAAAAGTACCAGCCCGCGTCAATCATGGTGCGCCCTCCGGGCGAAATGACGACGCGCGAATGGTCAATGACGAACCACTGCCAGAAACGGCTCGCTGCGGCCACGTTATCGTCATTGCGTCATTCGTCATTCGTCATTGCTCCAGACTTGGCGCGCTGCGTTGTAGACTTCGGCCAACGGCACCTTTTGGTTATCGGCAATTTCGCGGCACGCGGCGAACTCTGGTGAAAAACGCTGCGATCCGTCCGGCAATGTGGCCACAATACCGGCAACATCGCCCCAGGCGGTAGAAACCTGCACGGTTTTGCGGGCGAGTGTCTGCCTTTGGACAGTCGAGCGGCGTAGCCCCAACGTCGTCGTTTCGCGAAACACGATGTCCGCCAAACGATCCGCATCCGTCGGGCGGCATTGCACGCTCAATAGCACGCCGGGTCGATCTTTCTTCATTTGCAACGCCGACGTCGAAACGTCCAGCGCACCCGCTTCCCAGAGCTTCTCGACACAATATCCAATCGACTCGCCCAATGTATCGTCGAGATTGGTTTCGAGCAGCACGATCTGATCACCGGTGACACCGATTGCCGTCTCGCCTACCAGCAGTCGCAACAGATTCGGATGCTCAAAATCACTTTGTCCCGCACCGTAGCCGGTCGCGGAAATCGTCATCGCGGGCAGGGGACCAAACTGGTCGACCAATGTCGACACGATCGCCGCGCCGGTGGGCGTGGTCAGTTCGCCCTGCACATCGCTCGCTGCGATCGGCACACCCTTGAGCAACTCGCCCGTCGCCGGCGCGGGAATCGAGCACCGACCGTGGGCGATGTTCACGAAAC
>JANQQA010000196.1 GCA_028285205.1 Bythopirellula sp.
GCCGTATCGGTATCGCATGCGCGTCGAGACACTTTCCGACACCCGCGCACGCTACCGAACGAAGGTCTGGCGTTCGGATGACAAAGAACCCATCGCTTGGCAGATGGAGGCTGTGGACGAAAGTGAGTCCATTCGAAGCGGTAGTGTTGTTTTCGTCGTTCACCATTCGGACGTCACGCTTTGCAAGGTGAAAGTTCATCGCTTAGCAGACGCAACACAGAATGCTTCAGAAGACAAGAACTAGTGCGAGTCGCACAGACATATGGCTTGCGTCATCAACGCAGTGGTTGCTCATTCCGTCGAAAACAGGCCACATCAAAAGTGAAAATGCTCCAGTGCGAGTCGCACGGCCATATGGCTTGCGTCATCAACGAAAACACTGCCTAATCGGCCGAAACGCGGTCACACGAAAAGGTAAATCGCTGTAAGCGATTCCAGGCACTGCACGCCTGACGCCCATCTCGCAGACGACTTGCCTACCGCCCGCACAACACGCTCCAACTGCGACCTAGGTTCTTCTCGTCTCCAATGTTGAAGACGACCTCTCAGCTGGCATCGCGGCTGAGATACTGATGGACACACGTGATCGCCAACGCGCCGTCGCCTGCGGCGAAAGCGCAACGTTTGGTGGTTCCGCTGCGGACATCACCGGCGGCGAATACTCCCGGGCACGTAGTTTCCAGCTCGCAAGGAACGCGTTCCAGCGGCCACTTGTCGCATTGCTGAACGGACGGTCCTGTTTGAACGAAACCTTTCGCGTCGAGCGCCACCGAATCGGGAAGCCATTCAGTATGCGGTTTCGCTCCCACGAAGATGAATAGTCCGGAACAGTCGATATTTTCGCGTGCTTGGCTTCGGTTGTTTTTGACGACAACCGTTTCCAGCTTCGAATCGCCACACAGCTCGTCGACTTCCGTATGGTGGCAGACTTCAATGCCTGAATGATTCTCAATGCGTTTGGCCAGGTACTCGGACATGCTCTTGCGAAGATCGTTTCCGCGAAGAAGCAGCTTCACGTGGCGCGCTTGCTGAGCCAGATACATGGCCGCTTGCCCAGCCGAGTTACCTCCACCGACGACGATCGCCGTCGATTCGCGACACGCGCGCGCTTCCACCGACGTAGCTGAATAGTAGATGCCAGAACCTTCGAGTCGCTCGCAATGTTCGATGGGCAGGCGACGATACGAGGCGCCGGTGGCTACCAAAACGGTCTTCGTTCGAACGAGTTGGCCAGTACAAAGTTCGACCACATGGTAGCCGTCCTCCGAACACGACATCGATCGGACCATGACCGGTGCCGTAAACTCCGCTCCAAACTTGAGCGCTTGTAGATAACCTCGGTTTGCAAGGTCGGAACCGGACAGGCCTGATGGAAAGCCCATATAGTTTTCAATCTTGGAACTTTGTCCGGCCTGACCGCCCGGCCCCATCCCATCGACCACCAGCGTTCTGAGTCCCTCTGATGCGCCATACACAGCCGCCGCCAAACCGGCCGGGCCGGCGCCCACGACCAGCGTGTCGTAAAGCTGGTTGTCGATTTTTCTGGAAATACCCAAACACTCGGCAACCTTCGCGAGAGATGGCTTACTCACCACATGTCCACTGCAAGCGATGATTGGCGTGTCTGCAGGGTTCATCTTGAATTCACGGAGTGCATTGTCGCCGTCAGACTCCGCAATGTCTTGAAACGTGTGTGTCACTTTGTGCTTGTAGAAGAACTCGCGCAGCCGCAGAGTCTCTTTGTCGTTGGAAGCTCCGATCACACGAACGCCAAGAAACTCCGATTGTTCAAGAAGTCGACGCCGAAGTTGAAACGCTTCCAGCAGTTTGTCGCTGAGTTCGGGCAGCTCTCCGAGCATGCGGCGCACCTGTTGAGACGTGACTTCAATCGTCTCACAGTCACCTTTGGCACGAATGGTGACCATCGATGGTCGTCCGGTGAGCATCGCAACATCGCCGGTGAACTCACCGGAATGGTGTACGGCAACTTCGCGTTCTTGTCCGGTCGAAGACTCGACAACTTCGACCTCACCAGCAGTCACGGCGAAGAAAGAAAACTCACGGTCACCGAAACCGAATAGAGCTTCGCCATGGACAAAACTCCTCTCGCAACCAATCTCACGCAGACACTCAATCTCGTCGTCAGTCAGCTTTGGAAATGCAACTTCGTTCGTGTCCACCATCGGACTCTCTTTCTCAAGTTAGCTGAATTATCAGGCTATTTTTTCGTCGCCTTGCTGATGACCAAGGGACGATGTTCGGTCATGCCCTCAATAGCACATCGAATGCTCTCGTGGCCAAGACCGCTGTCGTTGACTCCACCGTATTGCATATTATCAACGCGCCAAGACGGCACCCGATGACGACTCGGCGGACTTCAAGTCCGTCGCACGCTTGCAACATGCGATCAATATCAATCATTGTCCGGAACGGTCTTGCTCCTAAGAACTCGTCGCCCAAGCGGTCAACCAGTCGCTGCTCTCAGGCAGACCACCGGCAGACAAGCCGCCAACATACTACGGGAGGTAAGGCCAATAGGCGACATTGCCTTCATGGTTGGCCACAAAGCGAACTTCTCCATCTTGGGAAACGACCATCGCGATTGCCTCCGGCCATCCCTGCGCGAGCCTGTAGGCGGAACGGTGGCGGGTTCCAGCGGAGTCTGCTCGCTCTGTCTGCGCTCTTGAGCATTCCAAGTCCAGTGCACGTTTTACCGAATGCACGTGTGAGTCGCCAAGTATCTCTGCTCCAAAACCAATGAACCGAAATCCACGATCGATCACCAGACAACCATCGATGTTCATCAAGTCAGCCATGACGTGACCAAACTCGACCAATGCTGCGTCGATCTGAGACAGTTCCGCGTCGTGCATCTGCTGGTAGTCATCCCAAGTGACGACTGCCAGACCTAGCGCTTCGCCGACTTCGATCGCGCGTCGAATGAGTCGGAGAATGAGTCTTCGGAATCGCAGTGTTGAATCGTCCGGGATGAGGAGGACTCGAAAGCGAAACCATTCGTCGGTCAATTTGTCTTCTCCGACTCCATCCGGCAGGTAGACAAGCATTCCTCCATGTCCGCGCGTTCGCACCAGCCGCAGCACTCGCCGGACAACGTTCTGGGCAACGTCCTTGATAAACGAATCGCAGGTCCGGCACTCCGCTTTTGCCCTCGGGTCCAGTTCGGCTAGCAGCGATTCACGCACTCCGGCAAAGTGCCGGGGAAGCCAGTTAGAGTTGAAAGGATCAAAACCGTCTGTCAGCAGTCTTCCGCCAGCTGATTCCAGCACGCGCTGGTGTCCGGTAGAGGCGATGAGATGACCGGGCCCCAAGACTTGCAAGACGATGTTCTCCGCAGCGAAGGACCGAGAGGCTTGCCTCCCTGCACGTTGCTGACCCAAGCTGTGCCGGTGTAAATCGTGCCCCAGATCTTCAGTTCTTCTCCATCAGTAAAAACTCCCAGAATGGATCGGTAGTAGTCGGCAGCAGCCGCGAGCTTTCTCAGATTGTGGGGACTGAAGTCAATCGGATCGCGATAGCGAACAACCTGTAGGGATGCGTTTCCATCCTTGTATCCCTTCTCGAACACATTTGCTCGAGCCCAAACAGCACGAAACTGGATTGCATCGCCCTCTTCGCGTAGCAAACTCGCTTGATAAACCGTGTCAACAAATTGGTGAAGGACAAATTTCGATGGCAAGACTTCCAGATTCAGCTGTTGCTCGGCCCATAGGTCGCGAATCGCGGCCGCAATCGAATCCGGATACAAAGATGGTTGAATGGGTTCCACCTAGCTGATCACCAATGGTTCTCGTTCTTGGTCTGTCGAGAGTCACATTTTACGACTGAATGCGAACTCTGACGATGACTGTAGTGAGGTCAAACTGAAGACGTGGGCACAACGTTGGAAGGCCTTGATCTTCGCAGCCATACGAAACCAGTCATAGCTGACAGTACTGACGCAATCATGATGGCCAGTTTGGCTTGATCAAGTTGCTGCACATCGGAGAAAGCTTCGTTGGCGATGAAGATGGACATGGTAAACCCAATTCCGCAAAGGCACCCGACCCCCAAGACTTGCTGCCAAGTTGCATCTGAAGGTTTCTCGCCGATTCCCACCCGATGCACTAACCAGGTTCCCAGGAAGATTCCGAGCGGCTTTCCGAGCACGAGCCCCAGAACAATGCCCAGCGTCAAGCGATCCGCCAGTTGCAGCGAAGCAAGGGAAATAGCAATGCCTGCGTTCGCCAATGCGAAGACCGGCAACACGCCAAAAGAAGACCATGGTTGCAAGAGATGTTCTAGATGTTCGGCCGGAGGTTCGAGTCGACCGATCACCGTACGTGCTCGCTGGGTGATCCGTTCGCGCTCGTGTGGTTCGTCGGCGCTTCCGGCTTCGAGGCGAGCAATGGATTGGCGAATTCCGATGGCCCCCTGAGCCAGCATTGGCAGCAACCGTACTTCACGCCGGGTGGGAATCGTCGCGGCGAGGATAACTCCGGCGAGTGTCGCGTGAAGTCCGCTGAAATAGACGGCCAGCCAAAGCAGCGCACCAAAGCTCAAGTAAGGCCACAGAGCAAAGACGCGAACGCGATTCATCACAATGAGCACGCCGGTGACCATCGCTGCTGCTGAAATCGCGATCCATGAGAACCCATGATTGTAGGCCACGGCCAACACCAGAATCGCTCCCAGGTCATCTGCGATCGCGAGGGCTGCGGCAAACACCTTCAGGCTAGTGGGCACTCGAGAACCAAGCAACGCGAGCACGCCCAGCGTGAAGGCGATGTCGGTTGCCATGGGCACACCCCAGCCGGCTGAATTGGGCGTTCCGAGGTTGAAGATCAGGAAAATCCCTGCTGGAGCGAGCATACCTCCTAGCGCCGCCGCCACCGGTAGCACCGCGCGTTTTACATCGGCCAGTTCGCCGGTGAGTAGTTCTCGTTTGAGTTCGAGTCCCACCACCAGAAAGAAAATGGCCATCAGCAAATCGTTGACCCAGTGATGCAACGACATCGACAGCGACTGTGTACCAAGGGTGAATCCCGCCGAAATGTGCCACAGGTGCTCGTAGGATTCAGACCACGGTGAATTCCGCCAGATCAACGCGATCAACGAGAACACAATCAGAATAACGCCGCCAGCCGCAGCCCAGCGAGCGAACTCTTCCGACAGCGTCCGCACACGGGCGGCCAGCGGAGGCCGGATCGCCTCCTGAATGGAATCAACGTCCCACGCCCCCTGATACTCGCGGCCTCGAATAAACAAGGTTGGCACCCGTTCGATCCCGTGGGCCCGCGCCTGCTCGATGTCTTGCCGAACTTCTTCGGCGATGACGGGGTCGGCGCGATCCAGTTCGAACTTTTCCAAGTCGAGTCCGGCGTCCTTGGCGGCGGTTTCAATCTGCTGCGGAACGTCAGCCAGATGAACGTTTCGGAAAAGCGAATTGTGCATTGCCCAGAACATGCCCTGTCTCGCGGCTGCTTCCGATGCAATCGCGCAATCCAGTTCGTGTTCGCCGGAAGAGGCCAGTGGCAAGTGTCGAAACACATAGGTCAGTGGTTGGCCTGACTCGTCACGAACTTCGCGCAGGACCTCTTGAAGCCGGCGGCAGTCGGCGCAGCCGTAGTCGCCGTACTCGACAACAGCAGCCTTCGCTTCGGGGTCACCCACCACGTGATCGCGAATAGGTTCAATCGGTCTCGGCATGCCGTTGCTCATTCTGGCCTCTTCGGTTCCGACTCCTGATTTTTGGCAGATTGGTCGCCAGCAGATTTCTCGTCGCCTGTTGGCTCACCTTCACTCTGAGCATCGGGAACTTCATCCACTTCTGCAAGGTCTGGTTCGCTTGCAACGGCAGCTCTGGAGAACTCCGGCTGCTCGTCACCGACGTCTTCCGCAACAACCTCGATGACACCAGCGTCGGATACGAGCGCCGCGCTCTTTCCGAACTTCCGCAGCACGACGTAGAAGACCGGTGTCAAAAACAGACCGAAGACGGTCACTCCGAGCATTCCACTAAAGACTGCGGTTCCTAGTGCCTGGCGCATCTCGGCACCTGCGCCCGTTGCAATCAACAGCGGAATTACACCCAGAATAAACGAGAATGCGGTCATTAAAATAGGGCGCAAACGTAAACGACAGGCTTCGACAGCGGCCTCAAAACGGTTCTTACCTTTGTCTTCCTCTGCCTTGGCAAACTCAACAATCAGAATCGCGTTCTTACAGGCCAAACCTACAAGAACGACGAAGCCAATCTGAGTGAGAATGTTGTTGTCCATTCCCCGCAGCCAAACTCCGAAGATGGCAAAGAGCAAGCACATCGGCACGATCAAAATAACCGCCAGCGGCAACAGCCAACTTTCGTATTGTGCCGACAGAGCGAGGAACACAAACAGCACGCACAACGGAAAAATGTAGATGGCCGTGTTTCCGGCAGCTTTCTGCTGATATGAGAGGTCAGTCCACTCGTATCCGAAGCCCGCAGAAAGCGTTTCGTCAGCAATTCGCTCCATGGCTGCCAATGCCTGGCCGCTACTGTATCCCGGCAACGTCGAACCGTTGATGTCCGCCGCCGGATAGAGATTATAGCGCACGACGCGACCGGGAGCGGTCGTCTCCTTCATCGTGACCAACGACCCAAGCGGCACAACGGCACCCGAGTTGCTACGGGTACGAAGTCTTGCGATGTCTGCGGCCTCGTCGCGAAACTGAGACTCCGCTTGAGCAGTCACGCGATAGGTGCGACCAAGGTAGTTGAAATCGTTGACGTAGGTAGAGCCGAGGTAGATTTGCAGTGCCTCAAATACGCTGTTGATCGGAACGTCTAGCATGCGGACTTTCGTGCGATCAACATCGGCGTAGATTTGAGGAGTGGATGTCTTGAAGTTTGAGAAGACTTGAACCAGTCCCGGTTCCTGATTTGCCTTCATCGCAATCTGGTTCGTAACGTCTTGCAGAGCCAAGAGCCCGGCACCGGAACGATCCTGAATCTGCATCTTGAATCCACCGCTGGTACCAACACCTTGAACAGGCGGTGGCGGAATCACGAAAATCTGAGCATCCGGAATTGCTGCCATGCGCTGCCGCAGTTCAGCCAAGACAACGTCCAGCCCCAACCCCTCACCGGCTCGATCTTTCGCGTCAGCCAAAACCGGAAACACGGCCGCCGAATTCGAGCTGTTGGTTCGCGTGGCTCCTGAAAACCCGGCGAACGACACTGCGTTCTCGATACCGGGTGTGTCAATCGCGGCCGCCACAACCCGCCGAGTGACTTCATCCGTCCGATCAAGCGACGCGCCGTCAGGTAGTTCGATCGCAATGATGACGTAACCTTGGTCCTGTTCGGGAATGAACCCTGTCGGGACCTGCGTAAACCCGAAGTAGGTTAATCCCAGCAAGCCAGCATAGGCCAGTAACACAAGAAAACTGACTCGCAACACCCGTGAGACGACGGCCGAATACCAGCCACTGGTCACGTCGAAAACTCTGTTGAACACTTTGAAGAACCAGCCCAATGTAGTATCGATCAGTTTGCCAAACCAGTTCTTCTCGGCACCTTCAGGTCTCAATAACAGCGCGCACAGCGCGGGGCTCAGGGTGAGTGAGACGAAAGTCGAGAAGGCCGTCGAAACGGCAATCGTAATGGCAAATTGTCTATAGAATTGTCCGCTGATCCCAGCGATGAATGCCGTCGGCACGAACACCGCGATCAACACCAGGGTCGTGGCGACAAGGGCACCGCCAACTTCATCCATTGCCTGTTTCGTCGCCTGCTTCGGTGACAATCCCTCGGCGATCAACCGTTCCACGTTTTCGACAACCACAATGGCGTCATCGACGACAACTCCGATGGCAAGTACCAGCCCGAACAGCGAGAGACTGTTTAGGCTAAATCCGATGGCGTGCATAGCCGCAAACGTACCAACCAGCGAAATCGGGATGGCGATGACCGGCACAATCGTCGAACGCCAGTTCTGCAAGAAGACAAAGACGGTCAAGACAACGAGCAGACCCGCTTGCCATAGCGTTGTAAAAACTTCGTCGATCGACTCCTCCACGAACGCAGTCGGATTGTAAATCGCTTCATACTCCAGCCCAGGTGGGAACCGTCGCGACATCTCCTTCATCGAGTCGAGTACGTTCTGAGTGGTGGCAATCGCATTGGATCCGGGACGCTGCGAGATCACCATGGCTACGGCCTTCTTCTCGCCCATGTAACTTCGCACCGAGTAGTCCGTTGCCCCGAGTTCAATTCGAGCGACATCACTGAGGCGAACCAGTCGACCGGCGGCGCCTGATTTGATGATGATCTCGCCGAACTCTTTTGCTTCACGCAAACGCCCCTGGGTGTTAACGTTGACTTGGAAAGCTCCTTTTGCGTCTTCAAGCGGTTGCTGACCCACCACGCCCGCAGCCACTTGCACGTTCTGTTCACGAAGCGAGCGAACCACCTCACCGGGCGTCAGTTCCAGCGCTGCCAGTCGTTCGACGTCGAGCCAGATCCGCATTGAGTATTCACTGGCTCCAAACAGACGTACCTCACCCACACCTTCGATTCGCGAGAGCACGTCACGCAGTTGCAGGTAGGCGTAGTTGCCAATGTAGAGTTGGTCGCGCGAGTCATCGGGCGAGTACAGGTGAATTACGAGTAGCAAGTCCGGTGACGCTTTTCGTGTCGTCACACCGATCTGGCGCACCTCTGGCGGAAGCCGAGGTTCGGCGACGGAAACTCGGTTTTGCACCAACACTTGAGCCTGATCGACGTCGGTGTCGAGACCAAACGTGATGGTGATCTGCAACGCGCCATCTGAAGTTGCTTGGGACTCCATGTAGAGCATGCCTTCGACACCGTTAATCTCTTGTTCGAGTGGTGTCGCAACCGTCTTTGAGATAATCTCCGGCGTCGCGCCGGGATAGCTGGCTCGTACAACGACCGTCGGCAATGCAACTTCGGGATACTGCCCAACGGGCAGCTGAAAGTAGGCCAAGATGCCAACCAGGACGATGACGGTTGATAACACCGATGCAAAAATTGGCCGATCAACAAAGAAGTGAGAGAACTTCATGGCTCACTCCTGTAACTGAGGCTGTTGTGCACCGTCCACCTGATTGACAGGCTCACGATACGGCTCCGCATTGGGCTGGACGCCTAACGGGATGTCTGTTGGAGGGCGTGAAAGCCAATTCTCTTTCGGTACGGGTTCATAGTCGTCCGGCAAATCCTCCTGAAGTTCCGCAGCGATGGTTTCCTCCTTCGTTGTGACTTCGACTCCCGGAAAAATCTGCTGCAGACCGCGAGTAACAATCGTTTCGGATCCGTCGAGGCCCGAACGAACGATCCTTAGACCGTGCGAAATGGGCCCAAGCTCAACCACCCGTCGTTGAACTTTAGCCGCGGAAGAACCAGCGTCGCTTTCCGCGTTCGCCGGTTCACCTCCTTCGCTAGCTTCCCGTGAAACAACGTAAACGAACTTTTCCGATTGGTCGCTACCGATCGCCGCGTCGGGAACCATGATTGCCTCGTAGCGACCGCTACCCGGCAACCGGACTTTCACGAACAGCCCCGGTATTAGTAACCCGTCGGAGTTTTCAAGGATCGCTCGACCTCGCATGGTGCCCGTATTGGGGTCAATTCGGTTGTCGACGAAATCCATGTGACCTTCGTGTGGAAACCCATTTTCGTCGACAAGTGCAACATGCACTGGATTCTTGACTTCGCGAGAGCTCCCGCGCTTGCCGGAACGGGCAAGCCTCACGTACTTGAGGAACTCCTGCTCGTTCGCATCGAAGTAGCAATGGATCGGACTGAGGGACACAATTGAGGTAATGAGTGTTGACTGATTCGAACCGCCGCTAATGAGGTTGCCTTCGGTGACCAAGCGACGGCTGATACGCCCGCTGACGGGGGCCCGAATTTGTGTGTATTGAACGTTCAGCTCGGCAGCTTCCACGTTGGACGCCGCCGTCTCGATAGCAGCTCTTGCGGTCGCGATGCCGGCGTTGGCCGACTCGACCGTGGCATTGGCCGCTTCGATGGCGGCGGTCGCTTGTAGTTGTTCGCTTTCACGAACATCAATCTCGTCTCTGGAGACGGCGTTGCTTTGCACGAGTCGGCGGGCGCGTTCCAGTCGACGATTGGCCAGCGTAAGTTGCGCGTCCGCATCCGCCCGCTCCGCTTCGGCCTGTTTGAGCAGCGAATTGGCCTCGGCAAGTCTCGCCTGCGCTTCTTCCAGCCGAGCCATCGATGCATTCAGCTCAGCTTTAAATGGCCGAGGATCGATGATGGCCAGCAGATCTCCCCGTTCGACCGTCTGACCCTCATCGAAGTGCGTCGACTCGAGATAGCCGCTCACCCGAGCACGGACGTCGACCGAGTCGATTGCCTCCAGCCGTCCCGTGTATTCATCCCATTCAACAATCGGCATGATCAATGGCCTGGCGACTGCCACTTGTGGAGACGGCCGCCCGCCGGCCTGTTGCCCCGGTTGTCTGCAGCCGGCAAGAATGGGAACCAGCAGAATCAGAAAGAAGAGGAGCCGCTTTGTCAGGCTGTTCATTCAGGAGAGTCCTTGTACAGTTGAAAACTCAAATCGTAGAACATGCATTACGAAACCCGCGAGGTCTTGAACAATCTTGCCCATCGCCGCACAAAGTGAATTCCGCACGTTTGCACCGTAATTCGCCCAAAATCAATGCTCAGGCGTGATCCGCTCTCGG